>NZ_KV793201.1:0-5162 GCF_001808415.1 Lactobacillus sp. HMSC08B12
TAAGTGTTCAATTTATTCTTGCAATTGGCGTTTTTAAATCAATTTAATTTTACACGTTCTTTTAAAAATAGTTTAGAGTTAAGTCCTGAAAATTATCGTAAAATATATAAAAATAAATAAGTGACTAGGAAAAATTAGAAATTAAAAAATCCTACTAAATCTCTGTGTTGCCAAACCTTAATCTAATAGGATTTTGTTTTTGAGTAGAAGTCTAGAACCTGTTAAAAATAGATTTTTTCAAATGTTTATCTCAACACAATATCAGTTGGCTTAATATCCTTACCAAAGTAAGGCGCTAATTCTTTTTGATAATCCTGTACAAAGAAGCCTTCCTTCGTTAGTTTAGTAATCTCATGATTTGTCCATTTAAGCAGTGAACGATTGCCCTTCTTTACGGCTGGGGCCACATACTGACGAGGTCCAATACTCTTAATGCCAACTACATACTTAGGATTTTTCTTAACCCAAGCATAAAGGTAAGAATTGTCATCAGCTAAAGCTGCACCACGACCATTCTTCAATGCATTGAATTGCTGCGTCTTAGAATCAAACTTTAATAAATTAACTCCAGATTGCTTTGCAAAATAGTTTTCGGCAGTTGTTCCCTTGGTAACGATTAACTTCTTGCCCTTCAATTCTTGCGCACTGTTAATTGGAGCATTTTTAGGTGAAATTACTCCAACTGATACTTTCATATATGGTTTTGCAAAATCAACTACATCTTTACGTTCAGGAGTTACTGTAAAGTTAGCTAAAACGATATCCGCTTTATTTGAATTTAAAGTATCTACACGATTGTTGGCATTGACTTGTATAAAACGAATTTTAACGTTTAAATCTTTGGCAATTCTGCGAACCAAGTAAACATCATAGCCTACTCTCTTGCCTTGATCATTTACCCAGCCATATGGTGGTAAATCACCAAAAACTGCAACTCTGATATAACCACGACGTTTGATTTCTGAGACGCCATTCTCATTGCTCCAACGGCTGCCAGCAGTACCGCTGTTTAAGTTAGGTTGTGTAAAACCAAAATAAGCGGCACTTACCACGACTATTAGAGCAACAATACCCATAATAATGTTAAAAATATTTTTCTTTTTCATTGGCTTTATCCTTAATAATCCATGCTGTCTAAGAATTCTTTAGCTCTTTGCGTCTGAGGATGATCAAAGAAGTCTTTTCCTGGAGTATCTTCTAAAATATGTCCATTTTCTAAGAAAAGTACTTCGTCCGCAATTCTAGAAGCAAAGTTCATTTGGTGGGTAACAATAATCATCGTCATATGGTCACGTTTAGAAAGGCGTTCAACGATTTCTTCAATACCGCGTACCATTTCTGGGTCAAGGGATGCAGTGATTTCATCCAAAAGCATTACTTCCGGCCTCATTGCTAATGCACGAACGATGGCTACTCGCTGCTTTTGACCGCCTGATAATTCTCTAGGATAAGCATTTAGATATTGATCTAATCGCACTTGTTTTAGCAGTTTAATTGCTTCTTCTTTAACCTCGTTTTCATTTCGTTTTTGTACTTTCACTGGGGCAAGCAAAACATTTTCTATCACAGTAAGATTCGGAAAAAGATCATAGCTTTGAAAAACCATACCGATTTTTTGTCGCAGCATTTGCCATTCTTTTGGACTAGGATTAATTTTCTTTCCATGGAAATAGATAGCTCCCTTTTTATAATCCTCTAACCCATTCAAAGTTCTAAGCAAAGTACTTTTACCAGAACCTGATGGTCCAAGTAATGTTAATACCTCACCTTTTTTCAACGAAAAATTGATGTCATGTAAAACTTGACGGTCGTCATAAAACTTATCTAAATGCTCAACTTTTAAAATTTCTTCTGTCATTGTGCTCACCTATTTGCTTTCCTTAGTTAATTTCTTAGCCCAAGCTGATAATGGATAGTCGAGGACAAAATATAAGATAAATATCAGTCCATAAACCCAGAAAACACCAGTTGGATTTTGCTGATTATTTGCTTCGATAATTTGCTGGCCAACGTTAATTACTTCCATAATGCTGATGACAAGTAAAAGTGAAGTGGTTTTAATTACTCTGGTTGCTAAGTTGATTGTTGCAGGAAGCTCTAACTTAACTGCTTGTGGCAATAATACATATCTAAATAATTGGATTTTGCTTAAGCCTAATGCCAGTCCCGATTCACGCTGGCTCTTAGGTACTGATTCGATTGCTCCGCGAACAATATCGCTGAATTCTGCTGCTACCCATAGTGAAAATGCCAGAACTGCCATCCAAGTTGCTGGCCAGTTAACATGAAAAGTTCGTGGCAAAATATAATAGACCAAGTAAAGTAAAACGATTGTAGGTACTATTCTGAAGAATTCTAGATAAATTCGTAAAGCAAATCGAATGATTTTATTAGTCAAAGTTCTAAGAATACCAAAAATAGTTCCAATAGCTAAACCAATTATTAAGGAAATAGCTGCAATCCAAATGGAAGTCCAAAGACCTGCCATTAAACGAGCAAAATTGCTCCCTTCAAATAAAACGTTAATTCCCAAATGCACCATAACGAACTCTCCTTTCAAGCCAAGTTAATAAAAGAATTACTGGGATCAAGATAATTGCATAAGCAATAACCAACATCAGTAAGTATTCATTGGAACGGTAGTACATGCCGATTAAATCTAAAGCTGTATTGGTTAATTCAGGGATTGCAATTACTGAAAAAATGGATGTTTCTTTAATTAAAAAGATAATATTAGCTGTTAAAGCAGGCAAGCTTAATGCAAAGCCTTGTGGGAAAACAACATAGCGCGCTAATTGAAAACGGCTCATTCCTAATGCTTTTCCGCTGTTAATTTGGCTAGTAGAGATACCATTGAAACCACCAGTAAATCCCTCAGCCATGTATGCTCCACCTAGGAAAATTAAACCGATAATACCGCAAACTTCAGCGGACATTTTTATTCCGATAACAGGAAAAGCGTAGTACAAGAAAAATAATTGAATTAAAAGTGGCGTATTTCGTGCTAGTTCAACATATGCTGTCATGATCTGACTAATTACCGGTATTTTAAAATATTGTGTTAAGCTAGCGATTATTCCAACAATAATCGAACCTATTATCCCTATTAGCGATAACCAGATCGTGAGTCCAAATGCATGGGCAAATAATGGCAACGCTTGTTGTATGATTGACCAATTCATAAGATCTTACCTCCCAAAGACCAAATAAAAAAAGGATCCACGAACCAATTCAGTTCGTAGATCCTTAAATAGCTAAATTAAAAAATCAAGTTAACTATAGATTATATCGAAGTACGTCATGCTGAATTAGCGTATGCAAAAAAGTATTGTCTTTTGGACAACATGCACAGTTTTGACATACAACTTGTAAATTCAACATGTTAGTACTCCTTTTTTCTGACTTTTAGTAACTCTTGTTGACTATTAGTGTCAACCCATGCTTACTTATTGTCAATTGATTTTTATAAATTGAGCATAAAAATCGATTATGAAATATTTCAAAAATGCTTGACTTGGAGTTAACTCCAAGTAGTATCTTAAATTCAAGATGTGAATCAAATGACTGATCTAACTATTACAGATGTTAGTGAAAAATACCACTTAAAACCAGATACCCTTCGCTATTACGAACGGATTGGCTTAATCCCTGCTGTTCCTCGTAAAAAGAATGGCAATCGTTACTATAACGAAGGATTACAAAAGTGGATCGAAATGATTGTTTGTCTGCGGCATTCTGGAATTACCGTAGAAGCATTGGTCGATTACGTTAAGTTAATTGAGCAAGGCGATTCTACCCTGCAAGCTCGTGAAGATTTATTAAAAGAGCAGCTTGCTTTACTTGAAACTAAAAAGAAAAATTTGAATCGTTCAATTAAACGTTTAGAGCATAAAATTTTTCTTTATGAAAGCGGAGAAATCAAGCAAGGTAAAAGTTGTTTTGAAGAATATAAGATTTTAGATGATTAGGAGCAAAAAAATGAAAGATTGGACTAAAGAAGAATTAGATGTTTTAAACAAGATAACTACTGTCCAAAACCATCCTAATGATGAGGGCCAGAGTTTTCAAGACTCCCCTATTTGGGTGGTAACCAACAATAATCACGTTTATTTAAGAGCTGGTAAAGGCAAAGAAAGCAAATGGTACAAGTCGGGTTAAAAAAACGGTGGTGCCATTGAATTTAATAATCAAACCTATCCAGTAAATTATGTAGCTATTGAGGATGAAGATGAAATCAAAGCAGTAACAGATAGGCGAGGGCGGTCAGCCCGAACTTCGTTCGTCATTTTAGATGCCCAAAGCATTAAGAACACCGCTACCGCTGAAAATAAGGGTTACGATGGTGGCAAGAAAATTTCCGTCATTAAGCGCCATTTAGCCGTCGACATCACTGATCGTGACGGGGCGATTGCACTCGTCACCCTTAATTTAGAGCAGTTTAAATTGGTTCGAACCATGATGGTTGATAGTGGTTATACCGGCCAAAATTTTGCCAATGAGATTAGCAGTTTAACCTCAGCCAAGGTAATCGTCGTTAAAAGAAATGAGTTACACCAATTTTCGGTTATCCCCCAACGGTGGCTCATTGAACGTTCATTTAGTTGGTTGGAAAATTATCATCGTTTATGGCGTAACTGTGAGCGTAAGCTCAACACTAGTCTCATGATGGTTTCGTTAGCTTTTATCAGGTTACTTCTCAAAAGATACTAAACAGTTTCTGAAAGTATCTTTCTTTATCGAAAGCAATTTTTGCAGCTGCTGATGATACGGCTGATAGAATTGGTCACGTCGTCGATTAATTTTCCAACTTGACGGTGGCGTTTGATACAAAGCATGGCCAAATGTATTCTTGGCATATACAAGATGATAGTAATCACCAGTTAGTCCCTCATTCGGATCACGATTGGGATCAATTAGATACCGGTTCAAGTTATTTTCTAAAACTGTAAACCCAAGCCCTGGCAAAAAAATCATACAATTCCCTTAAAAACCAGTCGGTATTAGCTAAAACAGCCGTTGGTAATAGTGCATCAGCCATTTCGGCAATAATCGTTGTCCCACTGTGCGGCAAATCAAACACAACTGGGAAACGATTCAATTCGGCATTATAAACTTAGTAATTTGACATAACTTAATCACTTAAACTTCCCACACCAAAAAGA
>NZ_KV793202.1:0-294 GCF_001808415.1 Lactobacillus sp. HMSC08B12
AAGGTTCTGTTAGTTTAAACTATCGAATTTTGTAAAAAGGCAGTCAATTGACTGCTTATTTGTCATGCCCCAAAAAACAGAAAAGACACCCATCTAACTTAGATGAGTGTCCTAAAGGGTTCCCCGTTCAAAGTCAATGCCTTAACTTAATGACATTGCCAAACTTGTCCGCTTTTCTTACGCTTTAATTTTATAATTCATCGCCGTTTGAAGCGATAACCTTTTGGTACCAGTAGTATGAATCCTTAGGCAGGCGCTTAAGCGTACCTTCGCCCTTGTCATCACGGTCAACGT
>NZ_KV793202.1:314-2749 GCF_001808415.1 Lactobacillus sp. HMSC08B12
CTTCGCCCTTGTCATCACGGTCAACGTAGATGAAGCCATACCGCTTGGACATTTGACCAGTTCCGGCAGAAACGCAGTCAATGCAGCCCCAAGTCGTGTAGGCAAGCAGGTCAACCCCATGTTCAACTGCCTTGTCCATCGCCTTGATGTGCTTTCTCAAGTAGTCAATCCGGTAATCGTCATGAACAGTACCATCTTCCAGCTTATCAACGGCACCAAGACCATTTTCCACCACCATCATTGGGATACCATAACGGTCATACATCTTTTCCAAGTACAGTTGCAAGCCGTCTGGGTCAGTTGACCAGCCCCATTCAGAGTATTCAAGATATGGGTTCTTAGCGCCAGCAGCGAAGTTGCCCTTAGCCTTTTCGCCAACATCATGGGTGGTAACCATGTTTGACATGTAGTATGAGAAGGTGTACATGTCAACTTTACCTTCCTTCATGACTTCAAGGTCGCCATCTTCAATCTTCAAATGAACATTGTGTTCATCCCATAAGCGCTTGGCAAAACTCGGATACTCACCCTTAGCTTGCGCGTCAGCACAGTAAAGCTGGCTCAATTCTTCTTCATAGCGGGCAGCCAAAGCATCCTTTGGATCAGGGGTGCCTGGGTAGTAAACAGAACCGGCAATCATGTTCCCGATCATGAAGTCTGGGTTGATCTTGTGGCCTGCAACAACTGCCTTAGCAGAAGCAACGAATTGGTGGTGCAGCTTTTGGTAAGCCTTTTGGTAATCTGCATCAGATGCCTTGCCATCACCCACCAGCTTCAAGAACATCAAGGATGAGTTGATTTCGTTGAAGGTCAGCCAGTATTTAACCAGGTCCTTGTATTCCTTGAACAAGGTCGTCGCGTACTTAACGTAGAGGTCAATCATCTTGCGGTCTTGCCAGTCGTTGTACTTTTCGCCTAAAGCCAATGGGTCTTCATAGTGGGAAATCGTAACTAATGGTTCAATCCCGTTCTTCTTCAGTTCTTCAAAGACTCTGCGGTAGAAGTCCAGCCCTTCCTGGTTTGGCTTGTCTTCTTCACCGGTTGGGAAAATCCGCGTCCAGGCAATGGAAGTTCTGAATACCTTAAAGCCCATGTCCGCGAACATCTTGATGTCTTCCTTGTAGTGATGGTAAAAATCGATCGCTACATGGTTCGGGTAGTATTCATTGTCAAAAATCTTCCCCTTAGCGCCCTTTGGCAAGGAGCTGGCGAACATCCCAGCTACTTTGCCATCCTTGCCATCCAAAGTGTAAGTCAGGTAACGCGGACTTTCCAAAGAGCCGGCCGTGGTAATGTCAGTCACTGACAAGCCCTTGCCGCCTTCGTTGTATCCACCTTCAACTTGGTTAGCAGCTACGGCGCCGCCCCACAAAAAGTCTTTTCTAAAATGAGCCATTATTTTTCCTCCTAAATTGTAAGTTCAGGTTTATTCGTCTAAATCAGTTGTAGCAGCAAGCTATTTGCTCTTACAAACAGTATGGTATCATATGGGAAAGCGATTACCCTCCATTTCTTAAAGCACTTAGGGACAATTCATAAAGGAGAAAAGAACATGCCCATTGCTTACGAAGAGGTCGACAATCTCGTCCGCCTCCCCTTCAAATTTTTCAAAAGATCAAATTACGCTCCTAAAGCCCCCACCCACTGGCATACCGGAATCGAAATTGATTATTTGGTATCTGGGGAAGACTTCAAGGTTGTCATTGCTGGCCAGACCCACCATTACAATTCCGGCGATATCTGGGCTATTGACCGCTCACAGATTCATGCCGCGACGGGGCACAAAGACCGGTCTTATTATGTAATGGGACTGATTATTGACAATAATTTTTTAGAAAAAGAATATCCTTCCAGTAAAAATTGGCGGATCAAGATGGACCATATCAGCCGCGATACAGCCAGCTACCGGCAGTTAAGAAAAAATCTGATTACCATCGCTAAACTCGTCGACCAGCCGATCAGTGACAGTATCCGCTTTTTAATTTTGAGCGAATTTTTTCAAATGATTGCCCTGATCGACAGCGAATATACTGAAAAAACTGCCGTCACAACGCCGCCAAACCAATCTTTGGCTGATACGGTGATCGCCTACATCGCCAACAACTCTTCCACCAATATCACGGCACAAAGCATTGCTGAACATTTTAGAATTTCACAAGTGACTTTAAATAAAGAATTGAGCCAAGTGACTAAACTTCCTTTAGGCAAATACTTAAAACAAGTCCGGCTCATGCACGCCAGATACCTCTTGCTGAGTACAAACTATTCCGTCGCCTACATTGCCAATTACTGCGGCTTTTCTTCAGCCAAAGTTTTAGAACGTAATTTTAAAGCCTGGAAAAAAATGACCCCCAGCCAATATCGCAAAGCTTTTAGCAAATATTTCAATGAATAAAAAAACGGACTGATGTGACCCCCAAAATTGGGACAAATTA
>NZ_KV793203.1:0-2179 GCF_001808415.1 Lactobacillus sp. HMSC08B12
TTGCAAGTTCAAGCAACTTCAAGTGCTTCATCTCCAGAAACTGCACCAGACACTAGTTCAGGTGCTTCTCACTAAGAGAGATATAAATAAAGAAGAAAGCGAAACCTTTTGGTTTCGCTTTCTTCTTGCTTGCAAGTATAATAAAAGAGGCAGACATACTAGGAGGTAAATAAATGCAACAATTTGGTGTGATCGGTTTATCGGTCATGGGCAAGAACTTAGCCCTCAATGTTAGAAATCACGGCTTTTCAGTCTCCGGCTTCTCCATCGACAAGCCGGAAGTCGATGCTTTGGCCAAGTACGAGGATGACAAGCTGAAGCCTTGCTACACTTGGGAAGAATTCGTTGATTCTTTGGAAAAGCCCCGCAAGATTCTGGTGCAGATCATGGCTGGTGACCCGGTTGACCAAACCATTCAGAAGCTGATCCCGCTTTTGGACAAGGGCGACATCATTATTGACGGCGGGAACTCCAACTTCCACGACACCAACCGCCGCTACCATGAATTAAAGAAGCACGGCCTGCACTTCATCGGCATGGGCGTGTCCGGCGGTGAAGAAGGCGCCTTGAACGGCCCGGCCTTGATGCCAGGCGGGGACAAGGAAGCTTATGAAGAAGCAGCGCCAATCTTGACCGCGATGGCCGCTAAGACTGAAGACGGCCGCGCCTGCGTGTCCTACATCGGGCCAGAAGGGGCGGGCCACTACGTTAAGATGGTCCACAACGGGATGGAATACGCGATCATGCAGGAAATCTCTGAAGTCTACGACATCATGCGCAAGGTAGCCCACAAGTCCAACAAGGAAATGGCAGATATTTTTGCTGAATGGGACAAGGGTGACTTGAACGCCTACTTGATTGAAATTGCTTCACAAGTTTTGCGGCAAAAGGACGACTTGACTGACGACGATGTGATCGACCACATCTTGAACGTTGCTTCCTACAAGGGGACTGGCAACTGGATGCTGGAAGACGCCATCAAGCTGGGCGCTCCAATTACGGTGGTAGCGGAAGCAGTTTTGGCCCGGTTCATGTCCAAGGCAACGACCCGGGAAGGCAAGGAAGTCGTTTACGACGGTGAAGTTGCCAGCGACTTGATCGACAACTTGGGCAAGGCAATGTACCTGGCACAGATCGTGGCTTACGCTCAAGGCTTCCAACAGTTGACTATGGCCGCTAAGGCTTACGACTGGGAACTGAACTACCCGGCGATCGCGCAGAACTGGGAAGCGGGATGCATCATCCACGCCAAGACCCTGTACCACATTGAAGATGCCTACGCTGACGGCAAGCAATTGGACAACCTTTTCCAAGACCCATACTTTGCGGGTGTGATGGAAAAGAACCTGCCAGCCTTGCGAGCAGTCGTTAAGCTGGCTGCGGAAGCTGGCGTGCCGACTCCAAGCTTCAGCGCGGCTCTGAACTACTTGGAATCAATCTTCAACCCAAGCCTGCCGGCCAACATGATTCAGGCACAAAGAGACTACTTCGGTGCGCACACTTACTACAGAAATGACCGCGAGGGCGTTTACCACACCGAATGGTATGAAGAAAAATAACAAACAGTATTGATGAAAAGAGTGAAACTTCATTGGAAAGTTTCACTCTTTTTGCTTGTCGTGTTTGATTCTTATGTTGCTTGATGATAATATTAGACTTTTCATTGTTCAGTAGGAGATTTCCAGAAAAGATTTGTGACAACAAAACAGAATATAGACGAGCAAAAAGCAGTCAGCTTCAAAAAAAGTTGACTGCTTTTTATCTTTAAGCTTGAGATTTTACCGAAATTAAGTGTGGCCACTTTGACTAAAGTTTACTTGGTGTCAGGGCTCCAAACACCATCTGCCCATCCATTCGCCACTCTTTTTGAATCAATTCTTACCTGGACGCCTTTCTTGTAACGCTCTACAGCATTATTCCACAAATTCGTTACTTGTCCTTTATAACTCTTGTACCTGTGGCCTCCTGAAACATCACGGCCATCATAAAGTGCAGCCCAAATAACAATGTAGTTGCCACTAATTTTAATATGATTTGTCTTATTGTAGTAGGCAGATTTAGTTTCTTTTCTACGAGCCGGAGTGTGGTCGTAAGGAGACCAGATTCTGTATACATTATGCCAATAAGTTTGACTTGTATTTCCGGCTAAAAGACACTGTCAATTCTTTTGTGTAAATAA
>NZ_KV793204.1:0-1878 GCF_001808415.1 Lactobacillus sp. HMSC08B12
CCTTTGCCTTTTGAGCGTCGGCATCGTAGACAACTATAGTATCTTCACCTGGATCAGTTGGAATGAAGCCATCTGGACCTACAGGTACACCATTAATCTTTGGTGTATATCCTTCGTATTGAGGAATAACAACCTTTCCGGCTTTAGTCGGGTCATTAGGATCATTAGGATATTGGGTTGGTGTGTTCCCCTTAAATGGATTATTATCCTCATCAACAAGGACAGTATTCCCTAACTTTTTATATACATACCTAATATCAGTTGTCTGTGGAACGTAAATACTTCTCAAATAGATATTGCCCACGCCTGAATATATGTCACTATCTCCAGGTTTAATAATGATCGGCAAGTTGACAGGAGTTCTGTTGCCTTGTCGGTCTTCACGATACATCTGAACAGACATATCACCGGCATTGTTGATTTGCGTAAATTCGGCAATGTAGCCATCGTGCCAATTCTTTTCATACTTGCTGCCAATCTTACCATAAGGTGACATTGTTCCCTGAGCATTAGACGGCGCTATAGCATAATAACCATCGATGACTTTCGTATCAGTAGTTGTATACTTTTGGCCGTCTAAGCCTCGCTGGACAACCGATTCGATCTTTTCCCCGTTGTTATCAATGATGTCATTACCATCTTCATCTTGATATGAGGTTACTTGAGTATTCAGCCGCGGCACAATAAAACTGATCGCATTATATGGATAATCACTCTTGCCACCTGAAACCTCATATTTTAGTACCAATTTTTGTAAGCCGCCTCTAACCAGTCCGGCGTATTCGTCGTTAAAGTATGTGACTCCCGTCCATTTGGACGTGCGGTTTTGATTTTTATCCAAATCAAATGAATTGAGGACGGTGTTGCGCCGATCCAATTCAAAGACGTGAATTTGGCCATTCCCATTCCTATTAGTTGAAATTACAGTTTGGTAGCCATTACCTGTCTGGCCAACCCAGAGGAATGAATAATGTTCCGGATTTGGATCGCGATACATTTCACTGGGATATTCTGGATCCGTTACTGAAAAGCCAGGAACGGCTGTAGTGTCTGCATTTGCTTTCGCCAACTTCGTTTTATTCTCACTGATAGAGTCAGCCAGACTTGACATAACCATCTTCTTGGTGACCGTTGCCACAGTAGACGTCTTAAAGGCTTGGCTTACGTCAAGGGTAGTTGATTCGTTCTTGGCGCCTTCCGTCGCAGCATCAGAGCTGTTTGCTTCAGGATTTGCCGAATCCTTCTTTGCTTTAGTAGTGGCGTCAATGGCTGCACCGGCATTTGCAGAACTATTCGTTTGACCTTCAGTCGCTGCAGCAGAAGCTTGACCAGCAGTTTGTTCAGCAGTTGAAGCTTGTTCTTCCGCTGACGCTGGGGCTGAAACTTGAGCTTGCGGAGCAGTTTGCTGACTTTGAGCAGCAGGTTCTTGCTTTGCCACGTCAGCTTGTGCATCGTTTGCAGTTGTCGTTTGCGCTTCAGCATTGGCGCTGTCGCCTTCTTGTGCTTGCTTGTTTTCAGCCTGATTTACATCAGCCACTGCTGCTTGAGCTTCCCCGTCCTGCTTTTCAGCACTTGCTACGGAAGCTTGGCTAGTTGACTCGGCAGTCTGAGCTTGCGTTTGATCCTTATGCGTCTCTGATGGATCTAACTTATCCTCAACTTTTCCGGCAACAGTTGTGTCGTTAATCGTATCAGCATGCGCTACAGAGCCATTAGCACCCATCCACAACGTGGTTGAAAGCAGAACTGACGCTACACCAACGGACAGCTTTCTCAAGCTGTAGTGTGGTGTTTGATCAGCACTGTCAACGAACATCTTACTTTTCTTTCTTAGCATCATTGCTTGTAACTTTCCTTTCTAAAACATAACTGATTTAA
>NZ_KV793205.1:0-7835 GCF_001808415.1 Lactobacillus sp. HMSC08B12
AGTCAATGCCTTAACTTAATGACATTGCCCGGGCTATGGCGACTTTTTCTTTATTTTTGCCGGCCCCTAACAGCCGGGAGACCATGACGTCAACCGCCATTTCAAAGCCGCCGGAGACAACCAGGAAAAGCATGATGATATTGGCCGCGTTGCCCACAGCCCCTAATTCCCTGGCTCCCAGATAGCGGCCGATGATGGCCATGTCGATGACGCTGTAGAGCTGCTGGACAAACAGCTCGCTGATCATGGGTAGGCTGAAGGCCCAGACTTTCTTTTTCAATTCTTCTGTCATTTTTCTTACCTGCTTTCAAAGTTCATATCTTTAGGGTAAACTATGCCCTAGGGGAATAGTCAAGGGCTGGAGAGTTTTAGTAAGGAAAGAGATTGACATGAACGAGGAATTAATTAAGACCGGGGATTTTGCCAAAATGTGTGCTGTCACTAAGAAGGCACTTTATGTCTATGAAGCAAAAGGGCTCCTGAAGCCGGCAGTTGTCAAAGATAATGGCTACCGCTACTACCGGCTGGAACAGGTGGACCAAGTTGCCACAATCCGCCTGCTGGAGAAATTGGGCAGCAGACTGCAGGAGGTTGGGGACTTTTTCGCCTTAAAGGATTTGAATGAACGGCAGAAGTATTTAGGCAAGCAGCAGGAAGCAGTCGAAAGAGAGATGGCTGAGCTGGGGAAGATCAAGTCCAGCTTAGAATTCTTTGACCAGAGAATCAGTGACTTGAAGCAGACTGGTTTTAAAAAAGTGGCAGTTGAGACTTGCCCGGAAGAATACCTGGAAGTCAGTCCTTTTAGGCATGGTGTTTCGCTGAATCCAATCAGCTTCGGGCCTAGATATGGGGTGATCGTCGATGACTTTGAAAAGGCAGAAATCAGCCGCTTTTTTAAAGTAGTGGAAAGAAAAGAGGGCAATTACGTCAAAGCGGCTGGAAAGTATGCCTGCTTTTACCAGGAAATGGAGAACGACGATGTTGCTGGCAATGGACCGAAGGCACTGGAATATTTAAGAAGCAAGGCAAAAGTTGTCCCGCCTTTTTACCAGGAAGACTTCAGCAGTTCCGTTTCAGGTCATGACGGATCGGTAATCATCAAGTATTCTGCCAAGTTGGATTTATGAGCAAATAAGCAGCATCCCTGCAGAATTTTCCGTCAGGGGATGCTGCTTTTTAGTTGAAACTTTGCCTAACTCTTTTTAACCTCATTTGAGGGAAAAAGGGCAAGTAATCATCTCAAAAAATTTGCGTGCAAATGAGAGCTTTTCTCAGCATCTTTGGCGGAAAATCGATTTTCTACCGAATGCGTAGAAATAGGCATTTTTACGCATTCGAATCTTGATTAGTTAGGACGGAATTTTTAACAATTTTGCCGCTTCAATGCACCTTTGTGCTAGAATAAATACATAAAGACGCATTCAATGAGGGGAGGATTTTGCTAGCAAAATGGGCCGAAAAGTTAAAAAAACAGAGAGCAGCAGAAATATCCGGCCGCTGAAAACGGCAAAGGAAATCAACGCTATGAAACGGGCTCTGCAATTTGGGACCGGGACAGTTACCGGGCAAAACAGGAATGGTCTGCGGAATGCTATGATTTTTGTCTTTGGAATCAATACGGGTCTCCGGATCTCCGACATCGTCAAGGCCAAGGTGTCAGACATTGAAGACGGGGAATGGTACAACCTGGTTGAAACCAAGACCCACAAGAACCGGCATGCCTATATTGGCAATATCAGCCAGGACTTGGAAAATTACATTGCCCAGATGCAGCTGAAGCCAAGTGACTGGCTCTTCCCTTCTAGAAAAGGGGAGGGGCATATTGAAGGAAAGTCATTCTATAAAGATTTGAAGCGGGCCGCCCGGCAGTGCGAGATTGATCCCAATACGGTTGGTACCCACACTCTAAGAAAAACTTTTGGCTATCACTACATCAAGAGCGCGACAACCCCAGCAGGTGATCCAGATCCCCGGGCCTTGTACAAGCTGCAGAAGATGCTGAACCACAGCAGCCCAACCACTACTCTGAGATATATTGGCTTGGAAGATGAAAGCATGGAAGAAGATTTGAAGTCTTTCCGTTTGGGATAAAATACACATTTTTAAGAAGTGAGTTCTATTGCGCTTAAATGTACAGGTGATCAACTTTAACTTTTTAAGAGTAACAGAATCGCTTTATCAGAACTATACATTTTTAAGTAAACATATATACATAAACTTTGTTATGTAAAGTAATTTGCTGGAATTAAAAACCGGTCTCAAAATTTGAGATCGGTTTTTGCTTACAAAATAAATTCCATATTTGTTTCTTTAACCTTCAAGCCATTCTTCTTATAGAAGTTTATGGCAGAATCATTGCCCTCCCATACATTAAGCGTCACTTCATAGCATCCCAGTCTTTTGGCTTCAGCTTTGACATAATCAAGCAGGGCCCGGCCCACGCCTTGGGAGCGCTGGGTGCTGTCAACACAGAGGTCATCGATAAAGAGTGACTTAAACTGAACCATATTGGTTGAAAAAGGCTGCTCTTGCAGCTGAGTGAATGCATAGCCGAGCACTTGATCATCTTCGTCAACCGCGACAAAAACTGCTTTCTGGTCATCGTTAATGATTGTCGTCAGCTCTTCCACCGTGTACTTGGTTGTGCCTGGAATAAAAATGTCTGGACGAATCGAAGCGTGAATTTCCAAAACTTGGCTCAGCAGCTTCATAATTGCTGGAATGTCTTTAACTTGCGCGCGTCTAATTTGCATGATGCCACCTCTAAATAGTATCTAGTTACTGTTAATTTTAACATGAAGCATTGAATTTACAGTACTTGAGACCTGTATCTCAGATCGTAATCTTAACTCTCTCTTGCTGATTGAAATATATCTCGATCAAAATAACTCACTTAACATCACCTAAAGGGTCACGCCTAACCAGCGTGGCCTTTTCTTATTCCAGCTTTTTTCAACTTAGCCGCCTATTTTTGCATCTTACCTAGATTTAACCCAAGAAAATATTAAAAGATGTAGAATTAACTTAGAAAGATAAATAGAAAGGGGTTGTAAAATAGTGAAGAATGCTATTGAGGTTAGAAACCTATCTAAGTCCTATGGTGACTTGAAAGTCGTCAATGACATCTCCTTTGCAGTCCGCGAAGGCGAGCTCTTTGCCTTCCTTGGCCCAAACGGGGCCGGTAAATCTACAACGGTTGACTGCCTGTCGACTTTGACCAAGTTCGATTCTGGTGAGATCAAGTTGGCCGGGCTTAACATGAAGACACAGGCACAGGAGATCAAGCAGAGGATCGGGATCGTCTTTCAAGAAGGACTGCTGGATAAGCGGCTTACAGTGCTTGAGAATTTAACTCTTCGCGCTGGCTTTTACTATCACAGCAAGGCAGAAGTAAAAGCAGCTGTTGCCCGGGCAAGCGAATATACGGAGATTAATGACCTGCTTAAGCGGCAATACGGAAAATTGTCCGGTGGGCAAAGGAGGCGGGTAGATATCGCCAGAGCGCTCTTAAATACGCCGAAAATCCTTTTCCTAGATGAACCAACGACGGGTCTTGATCCGCAAACCAGGCAGCACATTTGGGAAACGATCCAGCGCCTGCAAAAAGAGCAGGGGATGACCATCTTTTTGACGACGCACTATATGGCCGAAGCATCCGTAGCGGATTATGTGGTAATACTGGACCACGGGAAGATTGTCGCTGAGGGCAGTCCGATCAGCTTGAAAGAGTTCTACAGCTATGACCGGCTGAAGCTGTATCCGAAGAAAGAGCAGAATTTAGACAATATTCTGTCGTCTTTATCACTTAATTGGAATAAGGCGGCCGACCACTATGAGGTAGAACTGAGGTACACCATGGATGCCATTGATATCGTAGAAGGAACGCGGGACCAATTGCAAAGTTTTGAAGTCCTGCATGGAACGATGGATGACGTATTCTTGAATATTACAGGGAGGAGGCTAAGAGAATGAGCGCGATGGTCAAAAGGAATCTCAAGATTTACTTTAGAGACAAAGCTTCAGTATTCTTCTCAATGCTGAGTGTCATTATCATTTTTGCCCTCTACATCTTATTCATTGGTGATTCGGTGAATAGCGGGCTAAAGTTTCTGCCGCATCCCAATCGCTTGATGCGGGCTTGGATGCTAGCAGGGATGCTGGCTTCGGCATCGATCACTACGAGTTTAGGAGCATATGGGGTGATAATCAGCGACCGGGAGAATAAGGCGATCAAGGACTTTTACTCATCTCCGGTCAGCAGAAGACAGGTCGCGGGCGGCTATATCGTGACCGGCTTCATCATCAGCATCATCATGTCCATTTTTACCTTAATTTTTGGGGAAATCTACCTTGGTCTGGCCGGCGGGGCAGTACTGGATATAGAGACTTTACTAAAGCTATTTGCTGTAATTGTCTTATCAGCCTTTGCATCATCGGCGATTGCTTCCTTTATGATTTCTTTCTTGAAGACCAACAGCTCCTACTCAGCCGCAAGCACGATAGTTGGGACCTTGATCGGCTTTTTGGTTGGGGCATACATTCCAATCGGCAGCTTGCCAGACAACGTTCAGTGGCTGGTAAAGTACTTCCCATGTGCTCATTCAGCGGTACTTTACCGGCAGCTTTTGATGAAGCCTGCAATAAAGGCAAATTTTGCCAATCAGCCGGCAAGTGTACTAAAAGAGATCAGGGAAATGTTTGGGATTGTCTTCGTCTATAACGGCCACATCGCGCCTGCATGGGTATCAGTAGCAGTCCTGCTGGTTACTGGGGTAGTCTTCTACTTGCTGGCGGTCTTGGTAATGACCCGGAAACAAAATGAAATATAGAGAATAGTTAACATAATTTGAGATATGGAAAGTTGTATACAAAAGTATGCGACTTTTTTGATTAAAGCCTTTTCATGGACGGATTTTAGGGATATGATCAAGTTGGATGTTTAAGTTAGGAAAGGTGAATAACATGAAAAGGAAAATTCTAGCATTTGTTGGATGTTTATCCTTGGTCGCTACGACCGTCAAGCCTGTGCAGGCAAGTTACCTTAATGGGTACGACTATGCCAAAATGGCTAACAAGAAGGTCGTAGTCACTAAGACTATGAAGGTCTACCGGGTAAAGACTGGCACTTCTGAGTCAAAGAACCATTTTTACTCTGCAGGCAATGTCAAGAAAGGGTCTGTCATCTATCGGTCACGATGGTTGATGAGCACCGGCAGTGGCTGGGTAATTAAGAGCAACAAGTACAAGGCCGGCAAGCGGCAATTCTACTTTGTCTCTGCCCCAGAAAAGACCAAGTGGTTCAAGGCTTACAAGGCTAAAAAGAAGTCTGTAGCTAAAACGAAGAAGACCAGCAAAAAGACCAATAAGAAAGTCACTAAGGCTAAGACCGTAATAAAGACAAGCAAGGCTAAGAAGACAGTGAAGAAAACTGCTAAGAAGAAAAGCAGTAAGAAGACTGTGAAGAAGGCTACCAAGAAGAGCGCTCAGAAGACAGTCAAAAAAACTACAAAGAAACCCGCAAAGACAGTAAAGAAGACTAGCAAGAAGCCGTTAACGATGGCACAGAAGTACAACCCAAAGGTTAAAGCTTGGACTACAACACTTGATTGGGGAGAAACATTCTCAAGCGATGCGTATTCCTACATTACCAATCCCTGGGATCTTCCAAGTGAGACGAACTATACTTTTGTAAAGCCAGTAAACACAAAGAAGGGCGGCTCCTATCAGACTAATATTTTGGTTACCTACCCAGATGGTTCAAAGGAAACGGTAGGGCCAGTTTCCTTTGTAGTCAAGTCAGCACAAGCAGATGCGTACAATGTGACTGTCAAGAACACTACCGTACCTTATGGGCACTATATCGATATTAGAAAGGACATTGTGACTAACCCAGTTGGTTACTTCCCTAATGACCCAGCTGAAGTTGAGTTATCGACAACTGAGTTTTACTTCAGCCGTGCAGATGGAAATATATTAGCTAATAATCCAGACACAAAGGTTCCTGGAAGCCATGACTATTATATTCGGGTAGATTATCCAGACGGCTCCTACCAAGTTAGCCAGAAGTTTACCTTGACGGTCAGTCAGCCAGATAACCTAGTCTATCATCCAGCTCTGAAGAGCTCTTCAATCACTCTGCCTGTAGGCACAGATATTGAAGCAGACAGCTACCAGTTGCTAAAGCCGCAAGACTTCATCAGTAACACCGCCGATATGCCAAAGGGGACCAAGTACGAGATTCGTGACGATTACAGCTACGATGAGCAATCTAGCAGCTACGTTACTATCAAGGTTACCTTCCCGGATGATACAACTTGGGAATCGCCGATGTTCTTACTGACCTTTAATTGAAAAATGCAAACTATTTTTCAGAAAATCTTATCAAAAATCCTTACACAATCAATTTTTCTATGTTAAAATAACTAACTGTATTTGAATACGGTTATGATTGGAAACGCACACTCCCGGAGTGATTAACGAACAACACGTGAATCATGAAGGGAGTTTTTTAATGCCAGAATCAAAACTGGAAAATTTTGTCTTTACTGTTATGATGGCCTTTGTTATGGTCTACGCCATGATCTGCTACAACATCGCTCTTACCATCGGCGGGATGAGGGATGCTGTCTTACTGGACGCCTTCCGCGAAATGATGATCATGTGGCCGGTTGCAATCATCCTGGAGATGTTCGTCTTTGAAAAGCCTGTCGTTTACTTGACTCAGCGGCTGATTACACCTGAAACGCCAATCTTGTTGATCATCTTGATCCGGTGCTCAATCACCGTCTGCCTTATGTGCCCAACGATGAGCTTGATCGCGACCGCGCTCTTCAAGAACTTCCAAGCAGCTGGCTTCATCGGGACCTGGCTGCAGACTGCCGTCATCAACTTTCCAATGGCGATTGGCTGGCAAATCTTCCTCTGCGGTCCTGCGGTAAGATTCTTGTTTAGAACGATTTTTAGAAAAGATAACTAAGTTACATTAGCAGCATTCATCTGTATTTAGTGCAGGGGATGCTGCTTTTAGTTTCTCCGAATACGTCTGGCGAGAGTATCACAAGTGACTGCCTCCCCAGCTTTCTGACACTATTCTGCTGGGTGAGTCCTAGATACAGAACCAATAAATAGGTTACTTTATTTATGTACCAGGAAGTCTCAGAAAATTTCGTTAGCGATGCACTAGAAAGGGGCTATATCCAAGAGAAGAGCTATGCATCATCAACGCAACACGGTGTTTATAATGCTGAAGATGATGTTAGAATGGTGATTAAGAAAAGTAACTCTGGAAGACAACCTAATGGATTCACTCTTGATACAGAAAATGAAGTACTTTTTAAGAGAAACACCAAGTTTATTGCTACTGATACATACGTGAAAGATGGGAAACGATACATGAGGTATTTTCTAGTGGTCCTTCAGACGAATGGGAAAAGAGCAGAAAGTTTCTAAAGCGGATGATGGCAGAAAGTGAAAGGTTCTGGGCAGAAAGAGAAAAAGAAAGCAAAAAGAGCGAAGACACAAGCGATTAGCGAAAGCTGACCGCTTTTAGTTTGCCCTCAGCATGGCATAAAAATGCTTTATAATCATCCTGTCGGGGTCACACCTCGTAATATCAGGCGTTGGTAGACTGTTGAATGAAGAAGTACAAAACAGTTAAATTCTAGAGGCAAGCAGTTTATAATATAATCTATAAGTAATCGGTTGCAACTGAACCAGAAAGGAAATTGGTATGTTAGAGAACGAAGCTTTGTTTGACGAGGTGGTAGACGAGCTTAAGAAACGTGGTTCAATTCAAGATTTTGAAGAAAAAGGTTCAGTATAAAAACTTGTGTAAA
>NZ_KV793206.1:0-16513 GCF_001808415.1 Lactobacillus sp. HMSC08B12
CAAAATATCATCATGACGCTACACTAGTTACTTCAAGAAGATGTTTCCAGACTTTTACTATTTGACTATTCGGTAATAGTATCGATCAATGGTCTTTGGCAGATTAATTGCCCAAACTTCGGCAATGGATGTTTTGCCAGCAGCCGTATTAATTGACCGCTGTTTGTGCTTTTTTCCTTTTCTATCAATATACACGACTGTTGACCCATGCTTCTTGTTTACCTTGTATTCAGAGTGTACTTTTGCATTCCAAAATCCATATGTCCACTTCCCCCCTTCAGCAGGATAGCGAACATGCTTACCAATTGACAAATAAAGTGATGGGAACAATGGTGATGAATGAGTTGCTGTCCATTGCTCTTCAACCATTCCTTGAGTCCAATTCTCATTGTCAACTGAAATATTCTCCTTGATCACATCGCTGTCAACAGCTGTAGCTGCAAATGCCGGTGATACAGACATAAAGGAAATCACACTGACCAACACAGTGCTTACTAATAACTTTTTCTTCATTATGTTGAATCCTCCTTTGTTTCAACACAGCAATTCTATCCCAAAAAGCAGTTCCAAAACCGCAAATGCCGATGAATGGTCGTTTGCGCCGTTGAATGGCAAAAAAAGCTAGCTGATCAGCAGCGCGTTTTTTCTTCCTAATCAAAGCAGATAATAAAAATATTTATGACCAGATCAAGTACAGGCATTGACCAACAAATATATCGTAAATTTGCTTTAGTATCATTTCCAAAATATGCTGGCTTTTCTAACAAATATAAGCAAAAGACAGAAACGCTATTAACCAAATAAGAAAGTAGAGACGGAGAGCTGAAAAAGGTCGTTATTTTTGCACCGGTAAAGCTAAATACTGATATAAGATTTAAAGTAGCCAACAAAAACAACCATTTAAAAGGAATTTTTTCTTCAAAAAAGGCAGTAATGTCCACAAGTACAAATAAAAGCAATGGTATATATGCCGCTAGGCTAAGTAGCTCTTGTCCATTATAATAATTGCTATTAATTGCCACTATCGACATCATAATTGAATACACACTCATCAGAACAAGTACAATATTTTGAAGTAAGAAGCTTCTCTTTTTCATTTTTGTCACCTTAGTACTCAGTTACCTTATAAACATATGATGCTACGAAAGAACCTTTCCAATTACCAATGAAACTGTGAGGCAAAACATAATGTCCTGTATTGTAATGCTTTACAGAATCCTTAGTTGCACCATAATACCATGCACAGTAGACATACTTGGAACAGTAGCTCGTTGTTCTATCATATAGATTAGGAGAAAGTAGGTATTTAGGATTGTTGTTAATATACATATCATGGTATGCGTATCCAGCTGCATCTTCAGCATAATGCGGATGTTTCTTCACTCGGTAAACCGCAACATAATCTTTTCCTTTTGTATGCTTAGCAAACCAACTCGCCTTTCCTACATGAGTCGCATGTGACCAAATATTTGGCATCTCTAAAATATGGCTAGAAGAGCTAGCAATGGCAGCATGGCCAACATGATTTGGAATTGAATTACTAGAAGAACTAGTCCCATAACAAACCAAGATATCACCAGCCTTCATCTTATAATCTCTATTTGCGGATACACCCAACAAACTAATTTTATTAGTTGAGGCCGTTGAAGATTTATGATTGATAACAATAGGTTTATCTTCAGTTGTTTGAACAGGAACTTCATAATTATCTTCAGCCAAGTAATCTTCAAAAGACATACCCGGATATTCATAGCTATACTTTAGATATCGTGGATAAACTGTATTCTTGCACAGGTTGACAAAGTCTGATTCCGTCATATTATCGTCTGTAAGAATTCCTTTACTACGCCCAATAGAATACGCTTTCACAAACTCATTATCACTATTACTAGTTCCAACATCTGCTTTAACCGTACCCTTGAATTGAAGCAACAGTAGAACACCTAAGACAACTACAATATTTCTCTTCAATTTTCTTCTCATTTGATTTAATCCTCCTTTGTTTCAACACCGCAATTCTATCCCTAAAAGCAGTTCCAAAACCGCAAATGATGATGAATGGTCATCTATGCCGGTGAATGGCAGCAAAAAAGCCCGCTGACCAGCAGCGAGCTTCGATATTATTCTTCCCAGCGGATTTCCCCATTCAAGTAGGTCTTCACCAGGGACATGTCATCCTTCAGAATCAAGAAGTCAGCTGGCAGGCCCGGACGAATTGCCCCGCACTTGTCCAAGAGGCCTTGGCTGCGGGCCGGGTTATAGCTGGCCATCAACACAGCCTCTTCCTTGCCGGCCAAGCCCCAGTCAACCAGGTTCTTCACCCCGTCCTTCAGTTGCAAGACGCTGCCGGCCAGGTTGTCGCCCTCCTTCAGGCGTGCCATCCCGTCCTTGACGTACACCGGCAGTTCCCCCAGCATGTAGTCGCCATCCGGCATCATCCCGGCTTCCATGCAATCAGTGATCAAAACAATATGGTCCTTGCCTTTAGCCGCCAGCAGGGCCTTGATGGCGCTAGACGTGACGTGGTGCCCATCAGCAATCAGTTCGTTGTCCATGTTCTCCAGTGCCATGGCCGCGTTGGCAATGTTTGGCTGGTTGTGAGAGAAGTCCGGCATCCCGTTAAAGGTGTGGGTAAAAATCGTTGCCCCAGCCTGTGCAGCTGCCTTAGTCTGGTCATAGCTGGCACTAGAGTGGCCCAGGGCTACCTTGACTCCCCGGCTGACAGCGTAGCTTACGAAAGCTGGCGTTCCTGGACGTTCTGGGGCAAGAGAGATCTTCTTCAGCATCCCCTTTGACGCTTCCAGCCACTTGTCCAGTTCTGCCGGGCTTGGATCCATCATGTATTTTGGATTTTCCGCCCCCGCGTGTTCTCCCGTAAAAAATGGGCCTTCAAAATGGATCCCTTGCATCTTAGCCCCGCTCTCTTCTCCTTGGTGAGCAGCCAGCATCCGGCAGACTTCAGCCAATTGCTCACTGGACGCGGTCACCGTCGTTGGCAGCCAGCTGGTTACCCCGGCGCTCAGCAAGGCTTCAGACAGGCGGTTGATCCCCTCCCAGTCGCTCTTCATCACGTCTTCTTTAACAGAACCGTGGATGTGGGTGTCGACATAGCCCGGTGCCACGCTAAAGCCAGTATAGTCCACCGCGTCCGGCACTTGGCTGCCTTCTGGCAGGTAGGTCCCGAATTTACCATCAACAATCTCTAAATAGCCGCCTTTTTCCCGGCCATTTGGCAGGTAAAACTGATCAGCATGAATGTAATAGCGCATTTTTTCTCCTTAGTAAAACAATCTTTTCCTTCTATTATTCTTAACTCTGTAAGCATTTTAGTCAATGCTTTGCTAAAAAATGAGCAAAAATAAAACTGCCCGTTTCAGGCAGTTAAAGATCAGCTATTGGATTCTTTGAAGAAAAAGCCCTGCGACCGGACCAGGTCTTCATCTAACCCAAAGATAAGCATAGGCAAGAGCCCAGTCGAATCAAAATCAAAAACAGGATGATCCGCCAGCTCTTCCGTAGTTAGTTACACCATTTATATCGTGCCATTACACCATTTGTATCACATTTTTGTTTACACCAGTAGTAATCCAGCACGTCTTTTAGCATTACTATAATATAATTCTTGAAAATCGTAGCAATTTAAGACTTCATAATATTTGTTAGCCAGATAATTTAAGGAGCAATAAACTACTTCTTTTCTACAAAGTAATTGTCTGTCTCCTGGTTACCCAAACTGGTATAGGCTATTTTTTCCAATTTACCGGCTTTTTGGCTATAATTAGATTAGATATTTCATGACATAAAGGAAAAAGATTATGACTGCAGACCTGCAAAATTCAAGACATCAATTAGGAAGACTGGTTGGCGTCAATAAGCGTGAAAATTACTATGAGCTTCATTACACGACCGGCGAGATCGCCCGCGTCTACTTGATTGCTAATGGTATCTTCCGCTACTGGCTGGATCCAAGTCAAGAATTTGCCGAAACTGACGACATGCTGGTCAAAGACATTGAGCCCGACCCGCAATGTTTCGCCCGGGCCACGGCTCACGCGACCAGCGACATGTTCATCATCACCACTGGCAGCTGCAAGTTGATTTTCCAGCAGAAAACCGGCAGCTTCAGCATCTTTGACGAGTCTGTCCACCGGCCGCGGATGGTCCAAGCTTCCGCCCTCGAACTGAGCGGCAAGCACAGCATCGAAATCCTGAAGCAAGGGCAAAACGAATACTACTACGGCGGCGGGGTCCAAAACGGCCACTTCAGCCACAAGGGTGAAAAAATCACCATCAAGACCGACGGTATCACCGGGGCTGACGGCGTTCTGGCTGCCGTGCCTTTCTTCTGGACCAACGCCGGCTTTGCCGAACTGCGCAACACGACCGCGACTGGCCACTATGACTTCGGCCGGCAAAATTCCCAGCTCACCATCCTCAGCCACCGGACCCCGGTCTTTGACAGCTACTATATAATAGGAAACTCTCCGCAAGAATTGCTGTCCAGCTTCTATTATTTGACCGGCAAGCCCTTCATGCTGCCCAGCTACGCCCTCTCTTTCGGCCACCTCGGCAACTTCCTTGACGGCTCCTGGCAAGAAGCTGACGGCAAGGGCCATGAAGCAGTCCGCTTTGAAGACAACCGCTACTACACAAGAAAGACGGAAAACAGCGGCCACCTGCCAAGCTTAAACGGGGAAAAGGACTACCAGTTCTCCGCCCGGGCCATGCTGGACCGCTACCAGCGCTGGGGCTTCCCGTTATCCTGGATCATCCCCAACTACGAAAGCCAAACTGCCGCTAAGCCCGATGACTTTGCCGCCTTTGCCAGCTATGCCCAAAGCCGCAACTGCCATCCAGGCTTCTGGAGTGAAAAGGGCCAGCCTTTAGCCCACCACAGCGAATTTGCCGCGGTCGACGACCCAAGCAGCGACTTGACCGCCGTCAATTCCGACCTGGCTAAGGAAAATCCGAAAGCCAAGCCCCTTACCCTGATCCGCGACAGCCTCCTTCCTTACCAAAGCCAGGCTGCCCTGGCCTTCGGCGATGTCAGCGGTGACTGGTCCAGCATCAAAACGCAAATCTCTACCTTATTAGGTGCTGGTTTGTCTGGTCTGCCCTTCATCGGGGCCGCTGCCGGCGGCAAGCACGGCCCGGAAAATGCCCAAGTTGCCGTCCGCGACCTGGAATGGAAGACCTTTACCCCGCTTTTCTTCGCTATTGACGACCAAAGCCCCCTCAGCAAGACGCCTTTCGCCTTCAACAACAAGGTCTCCCGGATCATGAAGGCCTACCTCGGCCTGCGTGAGCAGCTGAAGCCTTACCTTTATGCCCTCAGCCGCCAGGCCCAGGACGGCCTGCCCCTGGTCCGGCCCCTGCTTATGGCCTTTCCGCATGAACAGGTTGGATACGGCCGGGACTTTGCTGATGAATTCATGCTAGGCGACCAATTGCTTGTTGCGCCAATCGTCAACGGCAAGTCTGACAATCAAGGCCTAAGCGTCCGCGACCGGATCTACCTGCCCGACAAGCAGACTGTCTGGATCGACCTCTTTACCGGCGACCGCTTGATGGGCGGCCGGGTCTACAACCAGCGCAAGTACCCCCTTTGGCAATTGCCCGTCTTCGTCAGAGGCGGCAGCATCTTCGACCTGGGCAGCCGGCGCTTCGTTCTCTACCCGCAAGGCGACGCCACCATCAGCACCTACAGCGACAACGACCAAAGCGACTACAAGCACAACAGCGCCCAAACCGTCATCCGCACCCATGTGGCCGACAGCAAGCTGCGCGTGATCATCGAACCGACCACCGGCTACTACCCGAACATGGCCATTAAAGAGCAAACCTTCTTTTATATATACTGTGACCAGCACCCAGATGAAATCC
Source organism: Lactobacillus sp. HMSC08B12 (assembly GCF_001808415.1). NCBI lineage: Bacteria > Bacillati > Bacillota > Bacilli > Lactobacillales > Lactobacillaceae > Lactobacillus > Lactobacillus sp. HMSC08B12. The sequence continues at coordinate 5,884 of NZ_KV793206.1, forward strand.
AGCTCCGGGCCGGCGACGAGGAAGTCGTTACCTTGACTGAATACGGCACGCCGGAAACCCTGCAAAGAGCCAAGGAAGGCTTCTACTACGACAACAAGTTCTGCTGGCCGGAAGGCTTCAAGGACTTGGGCGCAACGCCTCGCCCGGCTTTGATCATCAAATTGCAGGAGCGGGACATCAAGCAGGAAAAGCTGGAAATCCTGGTCAACAACTTCCGCTTCGCCAATGAGCAGCTGGTTCACCAGATAACCGACGCCGCCCTGCCCCTGCCGGGCAAGGTTGAAGTCGACCGGGACAAGATCAGTGCCCACTCTTTGACGGTCAAGTGGACCCAGCGGACGCCTAGTGTCCAGATTGAATTGAACGGACTGCTCTACACCGGGATCAGCGGGAACATCTTCACCTTTACCGACCTGGCCGCCAACACTGGCTACCGGTTGCGCCTGCGCTATGAAGCTGGCTACAAGGTATCCGAATGGTCCGACCTCTTGCAGGTCAAGACAAAGCGGGACCCGCGGGACTTTATCATCTCCAATGTCAAAGTCACTTCCAGCCAGGAAAGCGCAAGCGGCCACCAGCTGAAAAACCTCCTGGACCGGAGAATGGCAACCGACTGGCAAAGCACGGGCAAACCAAGCGAAGACCAGCCGTTGACTTTGACCTTCAGCTTCCCGGACCAAACAGAATTAAACAAGCTGATCTACGTGCCAAGAGCCAGCAGCCGGGATGGCCGGCCTTTGCGGATGCGGGTGGAAATCTCCACCGATGGGGAAAACTTCACCAGCTACGGAACTGACTACCAGTTTAACAGCGACTGCAAGAACAAGGTTATCGGCCTCAGAGGGGTCAGCGCCAAGGCTGTCCGCCTCAGCATTCTGGAAACGACCGGCGATTACGCTGCCGCCAGTGGCATCGACTTCTACCGGCCCCTTAAATAAGCCGTAATTTTTTGATATTTTTAGACAAAAAAACAGTGGAAAGCTTCGTGAGGAAGCTTCCACTGTTTTTCTTTAATCGAATCCGAGATATTCTCAGATTCTTTTCGCTGAGAAGGCAAGGATTAAATAAAATGTTGTTCGGGTTTGTGCGTTAACCCTTGTCAGCACCTACAGTAATCCCACTGACGTAGAACTTCTGCATGATGATGAAGAGGATCGTGATTGGGATAGCGATGACGACACAGCCGGCCACGAATTGGGCGAAGTAGGCCGTCGCGCTCCCCTTTGAAGAAGAAAGCATGTTGTACAGACCATACGCGATCGTGTAGGTCTTTGGGTCACCTGAAGTTGAGAGGATGATCCCGGAGAAGATGAAGTCTACCCATGGTGCCATGAAAGTCGTTAAAGCTGTGTAGACGATCATCGGCTTGGAGAGCGGCAGGCCGATCTTAGTGAAGATCTGCCATTTGGTTGCACCATCCAGTTCAGCTGCTTCATCCAGTGACCGCGGGATCGTGTCGAAGAAACCCTTGGCAACGTAGAAGCCAAGGCCGGCACCACCGACGTAGACCAGGATCAAGCCGCCCAGGTTCAGCATGTTCAGCCCCTTCAAGATGTAGTAAAGGGCGATCATGGACATGAAACCAGGGAACATGCCCAAAACCAGGGCAATTTGCAAGAATGGCTTGCGGAGTCTGAAGCGTAAGCGGGACAGGACGTAAGCAACCGTGATTTGGATGAAGGTTGACAGAGTGGCGGAAATGATGGCCACGAGCAAAGTGTTGATAATCCAGTGCAGGTATGGGAACTGGGAGTTGGTAAAGATCCCGATATAGTTCTGGAAGGTCCATTTTTCAGGGAAGAAAGTTGAGATAAAGCCAGTATCGTTGTATGAGAAGCTGGCCAAAACGATCCAGAGGATGGGGATCAGCCACAAAATTGCTAAAATCGTCAGCAATAAATATCTGAAGAAAAGGGATACTTTTCTCTGGTTAGAGTAAGACTTCAATTTTATCCCTCCTTAAACGCAGTGGTGTGACGGTAAGCGATCAAGGAAATCGTCGCACTCAAGATGAAGATCAAGATGCCCAGAACGGCTGAGGCGTTGTAGCGCTGCTGCTGACCGAAGGTCAGGTTGTAGAGCCAGTTGACCAGAAGGTCGGTTGAGCCGGCACCGTTGTAGTTGTTGTTCATTGGCTTACCACCAGTCAGCAGGAAGATAACGTTGAAGTTGTTGATATTGCCGATGAATTGCTGGATCAAGGACGGACCCATCACAAAGAGGATCTGCGGGAAAGTAATGTTGTGGAAAATCTGGAAGACGTTAGCCCCGTCGATTCTCGCGGCTTCAATCTGGTCTTGTGGCAGGTTTTGGATAATCGCCATAGAAACCAGCATGGAAACCGGAATACCAATCCACATGTTGACGATGATAACCGTCAGCCGGGCTACCCAAGGGGCAGCTTCATTGTCAATGAAGTGAAGCGGCCCTGAGATCCAGCCCCAGTTTTGCAACAGGGTGTTCAAAGGCCCCTGCGCGTCCAGGAATTGCGCGATCAGTAGCAAGGAAACGAATTGCGGTACGGCGTAAACCACGATGAAGATCGTCCGCCATACTTTCCGGTGCTTGATCCCCTTGGATTCAATCAAGAGGGCCAGGAGAACCCCACCTAAGAAGGTGGTTGCCGTGGCAGCTACGGCCCAGATCAGGGTCCAGCCCAGGACAGGGAAGAAAGTCCCGGCCAGGTCCCCGCTCAAAACATTGCCGAAGGCCTGGAAACCAGTCCAGGAGAAGCCGATCGGGTGTTGGCGGTCGTAGTTGGTAAAGGCCATGGAAATCATGAAGACAGTTGGCAAAACAGTGAAGAAAAGAATCCCCAGCATAGGAATGAACATTAAGGTCGCGTGCAGGCGGGAGTCCAGCAGGCTGGCCAGTTCTTCCTTGTTGGTGGCAATGTGCTTGCCATCACGCTTCTTGATGTAGTTGGCCCGGGTTGAGCGCAAGTTTGTGACATAGAGGCAGATGAAACCGATGACCAGGAAGAGGGCCATGATCCCGAAGAGGAGGATCAAGACTGAGTTGTCTGGCTGTTTGGTCACGTAAACGCCTTGCGCTTGGTCAAAGACAACCTTCTTGGTCTTGTTTTCCCCAAGGTTGCTCAGCATGCTGAGGGCACTGACCCCGCTAAAGATAAACCAGACCAGGAAAACAATTTCACTGATCAGCAGGCTGAACCCCTTGGCCCACTGCTTATTCTTCAGGGCGCTGACGCCCATGAAGAAGAAGGACAGCTTATCAGCCGCGTCCCCCTTGGACCAGACTTCTTTGTAGCTGGCTGTCGGAGGAACATGTCCTTTTCTTTTAAACATTTTTCATTACTCTCCTTCTCAAGCTTAATTAAAGTTGTTACTGCTTAATTAAATTACTTTTGAGAAATCTTCTTTGAGAACTTGGCAAGTTGCGCCTTGTATTGGCTAGGCTTGATCTTGCCGTCGTAAGTACCGCTGATCAGAGGAGCTGCACCGTCCCAGAAGGTTGCCATTTGCGGCAGCTTTGGTTGCAGAACTGAGTTGCCCGGTTGCGCCATTTCGATAACGGCCTTGGCAACTGGGTCGTTTTGCACGGCACTTGAGTTAACAGCGCTCTTCAAAACTGGGATTTGACCAGCCTTTTCGTGGGCGATCAATTGTGACTTCTTGTTGGTGATGTAAGCAGCCAATTGTGAAGCGGCCTTGGCGTTTGAAGTGTGGGAGTTAACCGCGAAACCTTCGATACCCAAGAAGGCTTCCAATTGCTTCTTCTTGCCGCCGACAGTTACAGTTGGGTACTTGGCAACAGCGAAGTTCTTGCCCAAGATCTTCTTGATGTTGGCAGCGTTCCATGGGCCGTCCATGATGGCGTCAGCATTGCCCTTCTTCAATTGGTTTAAAGCGTTTGAAGTTTGCATTACGCCCTTGTTGCTCTTTTGCTTGGCAATCCAAGTCAAAGCGTTGACACCGTTTTGGCTGTTGAAAGTTGACCCCTTTAGGTCTTCACCGTTTTCCCCGTACAGGGTAGTGCCAGCTGAGAAGAAGATTGGCCACATGGTGTAAGCGTTGGTGAAGTCAGTAGCCAGAACACCCTTGGAAGTCAAAGTGTCCCAGTCCTTAACATCATTAGCTGACAGCTTGGACTTGTTGTAGTAAATCGTGTCGGCTTGTTGAGCGTATGGGTAAGCGTAAACCTTGCCCTTCCAGGTAACACCCTTGGAAGCCTGGCTGACATAGTTCTTCTTGATGTTGGCAGTGTCACTTGGTGACAGCGGGTTGATGTAACCAGCGTTTGCCATTTGGCCTAATTGGTCGTTTGGAACTTCAAAGACGTCGGCTGCTTTGGAAGCATCCTTACCAACGTCAGTCTTGGCGTTAGCGGAACCGTTAGGACTTTGGGTAACCTTAACGGTAATGTTTGGATACTTCTTGTGGAAGTCCTTAGCAATGTCCTTGTAGTAGGGTACTTGTTCAGTGTCTACCCACAAAGTCAATGATGCCTTCTTGTCGGCAGTTGATGATGAACTACTGCTGCTCTTGGAGCATGCTGACAAACTCAAGGCAGCCAATACTACTGCGCTGCTCAAAGCAGCCTTTTTAAAGAAACTCATTTTTTCCTCCTAAACAAACAATTGTTTATTTTTTACATCACCTTGCAGCCTTTAGCTGCAAGTTGATTAGCTGAATTAATTTTTCTTAAGCGTCCGATATTTGCTGGAATTAATCGGTAATCGTTACTTGCGTTTCCTTGTCAAAGAAGTGGGCGTTGTTCAGGTTGAAACCTGCCTTGACGCTGTCACCTGGCTTGTGGAAGTCACGAGCGTTGACAACGCCGACGAATTCGGTCTTGTCAACGTTCATGTAGAGCTGGCTGGTTGCACCCAGCAATTCGGAAACGACAACCTTGGCGGAAACGACTGCTTCCGGCCAGGTTTCCAGGAAGGCTTCTTCCATGTGGATGTCTTCCGGCCGCAGGCCCATCACAATAGCCTTGCCGTTGTAGCCCTTGGCATCCAGAACCTTGGCCCGGCCTTCCGGCACCTCGAGCTTGATGCCCTGGCCGTCGTCGATGTAACCGTCCTTGTAGGTCACGTTGAAGAAGTTCATCTGCGGTGACCCGATGAAGCCGGCAACGAATCGGTTGGCTGGCTTGTTGTAGACTTCCTTCGGCGTCCCGATCTGCTGGATCCGGCCGGCGTTCATGACAACGATCCGGTCAGCCAGAGTCATGGCTTCAGTTTGGTCGTGGGTAACATAGATGGTGGTCGTCTTCAATTTCTGGTGCAACTTGGCGATTTCCGCCCGCATGGAGACACGGAGCTTGGCGTCAAGGTTGGACAGAGGTTCGTCCATCAGGAAGATCGGGGCGTCACGCACGATCGCTCTCCCCAAGGCAACCCGCTGTCTTTGACCACCGGACAAGTCGGCTGGACGCCGTTCCAGCAAGTGGGCCAGGCCCAGGACTTCAGCAGCGTTCTTGACCCGCTTGTCGATGTCGGCCTTGTCGTAGTGGCGCAGCTTCAAGCTGAATGCCATGTTGTCGTAAACCGTCATATGCGGGTAAAGGGCGTAGTTCTGGAAAACCATGGCGATGTGGCGGTCGCGGGGAGCCACGTCGTTCATGACCTTGCCGCCGATTTCCAAAGTCCCTTCAGTGATGTCTTCCAAGCCGGCAATCATCCGCAAGGTCGTTGACTTACCACAGCCAGACGGGCCGACAAAGACGATGAATTCATGGTCGCCAATGTGCAGGTCAAAGTCTGAAACTGAGTAGTCATCCGCGTTTGGATACTTCTTGTAGATGTGATTTAAGTTGATTTTCACCATTTTTTCTTACCTAATTCCCTGCTTCAAAAACTTTCTCAATCTCGGTCAAATCCAAGGCGCTGGTTGAACCAACGATGTAGTCGGCCCCCTTCAAAACGATCGGATCGCCAATCCCGACCGCGAACTGGCCGGCCGCCTTGATTGCCGCTACGCCTGCTGGCGCGTCTTCAAAAGAAATTACTTCATTCTTCTCCAAACCAAGCAGTTCCTGGGCCCGGATGTAGATTTCCGGATCCGGCTTGCCGTGCTTGAGGGTAGCCGGGTCAACCCGGGCATCAAACATGTCTGCAAGTCCCAGCTGCTTCAAGATCAAAGGAGCGTTCTTGGAAGCTGAGGCCAGAGCCAGCTTCAGCCCTTGGCCCTTGGCCTGCTTGAGCAGATCGTCCATCTTTGGCAAGATATCGGCCCGGGTCATGTTCTTGACCGCGTTCACGTAAGCCGCGTTCTTCTTGGCTGCCAGGGCTTCTTTTTCTTCCTGGCTGTAGTCATTTTCCTTGTGCCCGTATTCCAGGATGATTTCCAGGGAATCCATTCTGGACAAGCCGCGCAGCTTGTCACCGAATTCTTCCGGCAGTTCGATCCCGATACCGCGGGCCAGGTCTTGCCAAGCCTTGAGGTGGTAGACTGCTGAGTCAGTGATGACCCCGTCCAGGTCAAAAATTAATCCTTTAAGCATTGGCTTTGTCCTTCTTTCAGAGTTACTTCTTGGTCCCAAACCTTGACTGGCAAGTCTTCACCAGAGAGAAGGGTCAGCTTGACTTCCTTGTCCTTTTCAACCTCCAGGGCCAAGATGCGGCCGCGGTAGTTGATCTTAAAGCTGTAGCTGGACCACTTCTTCGGCAGGAATGGGGCAAAGCTGATGCCGTCTTCGTTGTAGCGCATGCCGGCAAAGCCTTGCACGATGGCCAGCCAGCTCCCGCTCATGGAAGTGATGTGCAGGCCGTCAACCGTGTCGTTGTTGTAGTTGTCCAGGTCCAAGCGGGCAGTCCGTTCGTAAAATTCAACCGCCTTGTCCTGCTTGCCCAGTTCAGCAGCCAGGATGGCGTGAATTGACGGGCTCAAGGAACTTTCGTGAACCGTCATTGGTTCGTAGAAGTCGTAGTTTCTTTCCTTTTCTTCCTTGGTATAGTGGTCGTTCAAGAAGTAGATCCCTTGCAAAACGTCGGCTTGCTTGATGAACGGTGACCGCAGGATCTTGTCCCAGGACCAGTGCTGGTTCAGTGGCAATTGGTCAGCCGGGATGGTGTCCTTGCTTCTGAGGTCCTTATCCAAGTAAGTGTCGTGTTGGACGAAGATGCCCAGCTCCTTGTCTTCCGGCAGGTACATCCGGTCGACGATGTCTTGCCACTTGGCCAGTTCTTCGTCAGTTACCTGCAGGCGCTTCTTGGCTGCTTCAGTGGCCAGTGGCCAGCGTTCCAGGGTGTAGCCCAGAAGCCACTTGGCCATGGTGTTGGTAAACCAGTTGTTGTTAACGTTGTTTTCGTATTCGTTAGGACCGGTTACCCCGTGGATCATGTACTGGCCCTTGCGCTTGGAGAAGTGGACCCGGTCAGCCCAGAAGCGGGCGGTTGAAACCAGGACATCCATGCCTTCATCTTTGACGTAGGAGTCGTCGCCCGTGTAGCGGGTGTATTGGTAGATAGCGAATGGAATGTCCGCGTTCCGGTGGATTTCTTCAAAAGTGATTTCCCACTCGTTGTGGCATTCAATCCCGTTGAAGGTAACCATTGGGAAGAGGGCACCCTTCAAGCCTTGCTGGCGGGCGTTATGGAAGGCACCCGGCAATTGTTCGTGCCGATATTCCAAGAGGGACTTGGTAACTTCCTTAGGCGCTACGGCCAGGTACATTGGCACGATGAAGGCTTCGGTATCCCAGTAAGTAGCACCGCCGTACTTTTCACCGGTAAAGCCCTTCGGCCCGATATTAAGGCGCGGGTCACGACCGTAGTAGGTCATGAAGAGCTGGAGGATGTTGAAGTGGATCCCCTGCTGAGCGGCCGGATCACCGTCAATCGTCACGTCACAGCTTGCCCAGCGCTTGTCCCAGACAGCTTCATGGTCGGCCAGGTTCTGGGCAAAAGTCTTGCTGGTCAATTTGGCCATCAATTCATCAGCCCTGGCGGCTTGTTCTTCATCAGCCACGTCCCGGCTGGTGATGACGATGACGTCCTTTTCCAGTTCCCAGCTTTGGCCGCTGGTCAAAGTCTTAGCGAACAGTTCGCTGACTTCACCGCTGGCAGTCGTCACGTCACCGGAAATGACTTCCCCGTCTTCCCGGGTAACTTCCTTCAAGAGAACCGTGAATTGCGGAGTGCCGAAGTTGTTTGGCTTGGTCCGCAGCTGGATGCTGCGGCCGTTAGCATCTTCATTTAAGGCATCCCAGAAGCCTTCTTCGTAGTTGCTGTCTTCGTTAACCACGTTCCCGTTCAAGTGGCTGGCAATCTGCAGGTCAGCCTCACCACTGAGGACAGTGGCCTTGACCTTGATCAAGGCAGCTTCCTTGATGACGGAACTAAGGAAGCGAGTGAAAGTAAATTGAACCCGGCAGTCCTTGCCTTCATAAATAAAACTTCTTGTGAGCAAACCTTGATGCATGTCCAGACTCAAGCTGAAGTCACTGATTTTATCAGTTGCCAGGTCCAGCTTGTGGCCGTTGATGGTCACTGGCAGGTCAATGAAGCTTGGGGCGTTCAAAGTCTTGCCGAAGTAGTCCGGGTAACCGTTCTTCCACCAGCCGACCCGGGTCTTGTCCGGAAACCAGACGCCGGCGTAGTAGGTGCCTTGCAGGCTGTCGCCGCTGTAACCTTCTTCAAAGTTGCCGCGCAGGCCCATGTATTCGTTGCCAATTGAAGTCATGCTTTCTTGAAGACGCTTGTCTTCTTTTGAAAAGGTATGACTGGTCAATTTCCAGGGATCAATTTCAAAAATTCTTTTCATCACTGTTCTTCCTCGCTCAAATCATTCTGTAATCATTATCAGCTAACATGCAAACGCTAACAAGCTTTGTTTTTATGTTACCGTTAACAGCTTCTATTTCACACTCAGAACATAGCCCTTGCTTGCCAGCTGGCCGGCTTCATAGCCCCGGCTCAAAGCGGCTTCCGCGCTTAAGCTGACGGCTTGCCCGGTCGTGTTGAACCAGCCTTCGATCGTTTCCTTGCCGGTCCGCTTAGCATGGATCAAACCGTTTTCTTCAACTTCCAGCCAGGTCTGCCCCTTGCTCAGGCTTTCCCAGTGCTGGCGGCGGAAGGCGATGATCGCTTGAACTGCCTGCCAGACCGGACTGCCTGCCTGGCTCCAGTCCATTGGCTTGCGGCAGTCAGGGTCGTTGTCCCCGCTCATGCCCATTTCCGTCCCGTAGTAGATGCACGGAGAACCGGTTTGCATGAAGGTGAAGGCCAGAGCCTGCAGGGCCTTGTCTTCATCTTCACCGGCTACCGTCTTGATCCGGGCAGTGTCATGGGAGTCCAAAACGTTCAGCATGGCTGAATTGCTCTGCTCTCTGTATAAGAAGAGCTGGTCAGTCAATAATTCGGTCATGGTCTTGGCGTCCTGCGTCCCCTTAAGGAAGTGGTCAGCAATCTGGCCGGTGAATGGGTAGTTCATGGTACCGGAGAATTCATCCCCGTTCAGCCAGGACTGGCTGGAGTGCCAGGATTCGCCCAGGACGTAGAAGTCCGGCTTAATGGCCGTAACAGCGGCCTTGAACTTCTTCCAGAATTGGTGGTCGACTTCGTCAGCCACGTCAAGCCGCCAGGCATCGATATCGAATTCCTTGACCCAGTAGGTCGCGATCGTCAAAAGGTAGTCCACGACTTCCGGGTTGGCGGTATTCAATTTCGGCATGTGCTTTTCAAAGGCAAAAGTCTCGTAGCTTGGATCGGCTGGGTCATACGGTTCAACCGGGAAGCGGTTGATGTGGAACCAGTTGGCAAAGCGGGAATTAGGGCCGTTTTTCACGACATCCTGCCACTGCATGGAGGAGTCGCCCATGTGGTTGAAGACCGCGTCCAGCATGACCTTCATCCCCCGGGCGTGGGCTTCGTTGACCAAGCGGGCAAAAAGCTGCTTGTCCCCAAAGTCCGGGTCGATTTCCAGGTAGTCGATCGTGTCGTACTTGTGGTTGGAGCTGGCCTTGAAGATCGGGCAGAAGTACAGGCCATTAATTCCCAAGTCCTGCAAGTAGTCCAAGTGGTCCAGCACCCCTTGCAGGTCACCGCCGTAGTAGTCTTCCCGGCCTGGGTGGTCGCTTGGATTCCAGTCCTTAACGCCCTCCGGGTCATTGCTCTTGTCCCCGTTGGCAAAGCGTTCCGGGAAGATCTGGTACCAAACCGTTTCCTTGACCCAGTCCGGGCTCTTGGTCATGTCGACCGCGTGGAAGTAAGGGAGCTTGAAGTAGTTGTTCGGGTCCTCGTAGCTTTCCTTTTCGTTCTTTCTGAAGCCCCGGTCACCATAAACCCATTCCTCGCCGTCTTCACCGTGAATTTCAAAGACGTACTGGGCCCGGTGCAAAGGCAAGGTCACCGTCGTTTCCCAGTAGTCGTTTACTTGGCCGTGGCCGGCCAGGTCCATGGCCTGCTTTTTCAAGTTGGTCAAGGGTTCGTGGACGTCGCAATAGTGAACGTAGACTGCCTTGACGTCGCGGCCCGTGTGCAGGCGCAGCTTCATGGTCTCCGTCGTCACCAGGTAGCAATCTTCGCTTTCAGGTCTGTGTCTAACTGCTGCTGTTTGCATTTTTCTGTTTCCTCGCTAAAAAATTATCACGTTGGTTATTACTTGTTACTTGTTTTATTGCTTATTTTTTCTGGTTCAGTATAAATTCTTGTGTAAATAGA
>NZ_KV793207.1:0-649 GCF_001808415.1 Lactobacillus sp. HMSC08B12
TACCCAAATCGTTGACAAGTATTGCCACATCTCTAACTCCGTTAAACGTAAGATCATTGTTGGACTCACTAAAGATCATTCTATGACCAGTATCGCTGAAGAGAATGGTGTATCAGTTACTACTGTGCAAAGATACTTAGACCACTGCAGCGCTCAATTTACTCCTTCATTCGATTCTTTGCCAGAACACTTAGCGTTTGATGAATTTAGAGGTGTGGGGCGAAAGCTGCACTTTATCTGTCAAGGTGGCGAAAAACATACCATCGTCGCCATTTTAGAGAATCGTTTCAAAAACACTATTATTAAATACTTTTTGCAGTTCCCGGAAATAGTTAGAAAGACTGTCAGAACAGTAAGTATGGACCTCAACTGCTACTACGGTGATATTGTGCGTCAGATTTTCCCAAACGCCGAGCTTGTCATTGACCGTTTCCATATGGTTCAAATGGTAAACAGATCCTTTATCGGTTTTAGAGTTCAAGTCATGAAACAGTTAGATAAGAAATCCAGAGAATACAAGCTTCTAAAACGATATTGGAAGCTGTATATGAAGAAATATAAGGATCTGGAAGGCAGTAAACAATTTTATGACAGATGTCTTAAAGTCCCGTATACACCGGCTCAAATCGTTGATGAAGGCCTTAAATGC
>NZ_KV793208.1:0-69348 GCF_001808415.1 Lactobacillus sp. HMSC08B12
TGTTCAATTTATTCTTGCAATTGGCGAAATTCAAGAAAGCGCTTTTTATAATTGCGAAGGAGACTATCATTTTTCTCTTCCTAACACCACATTTTAAAAACTAACGAAGTTATTGTTAGTAGGATTTTCAACTAATCCAATCCCATCATCGTAGTGGTCATCTCTAATAGCAAATATCTCATTTTTCTGATATTCGTCTCCTAGAGAAATTACAGCTCCTTTGTCAATTAATTCTTTAAGCTTTGTCCGATAAACACCTACCAAATATGGTTGAGACACTTTCAAGAGTTCTTTAAGTTGTCTGCTTCCTTCTCGTGAATTCAACTTCGTAATAATTTCTTTGCCTAAACCATATGGGGCAATCAAAGACACCATGTCTTCATCGATCACTTCAAAATTCCGTGCTATCGTCTCACTAGCAGACCCTTCAATAGTTTTAGGACCACTATGATATTCGTTAACATATTTTTGCATCAATTTACTGCCATCGATGCAATCTGCCAAATATACTTGATAACCATGATCACTTACCAAGTATTCCTTGTCAGCATCCCTATATAAAACTTGGAAGTAGTAGTTGATTGTCTCATCTTCTAAGAAAGAATCTGCCTTGTACTTTCCATCCAGCATTCCTTGGACGATTTCTTTGCCGTTCTTTATTTCCTGCAAGCTGTTTAATTTCTCTGCAGTTTGATCCATTAAAATTAGGTTTACTGTTCCATATTTCTTTTCAGCATTCCTATTGCACCTTCCGGCTGACTGGACAATTGAATCCAAACCACACAGCGATCTGAAGACGCAGGAGAAACTAATATCTACCCCAGCTTCAATAAGTGCGGTTGAAATGCAAATCACATTTTTTCCTTCCGCCAGCAGTTCCTTTATTTCTTCAATTGCCTTTTTACGGTGTTCTGGGCACATTCTTGTTGTGAGAATGTAAACGTAGTCTTGAGCACCTTTTTTGACCTCATTAAACACTCTTTCTGTCGCTGAAATTGTGTTGAAAATGGCAAGGACAGATCCTTGTGCTCTGGCAGCTTCTAAAATCATTTCTGCTGCTTCAGTTACTGTTAGCTGATGGTCTGCTCCATCCTTTTTAGTGCGATCAATGATTTTCACCCGTTTGAACTGCTGAATTCTACTTGACAAATTAGAAATCATTTCAGGCTTACCAGCCAACTTTAATGAGGTTCCTGATGATAAATTATTAAAGGCCGGTTGTGTTGCCGTACATAGCACAATATTGCATTTTCCAATATTGCTCAAAAAGTTAAGAAGCTTGTTAAACATTGATATAGTCTTTAACGGTAGTTTTTGCACTTCATCGAAAATAATTACTGAGTCACACAAGTTATGAAAGCGCCTGCGATTAACCGTACTCTTGGCATAAATGCAATTTAAGAACTGAACCGTCGTGGTAATTACAATTGGACTGTCCCAGTTATCCTCAGCAAGTCTGACTGTCTTTTCAACCTCAGTATCATCTTCTGTCAGATCATTTGAAACGTTTGAATGAAATTCTAGTATATTAGTAGTATTTTTAGAATTATCATTGAGCATATTCCGAATCACTTCTGCATTTTGCTCAATAATCGTGATATATGGAAGCACATAGATAATATGCTTCTTTTTAGTCTTGATCGCATGCTTCAATCCATAACGCAAACTTGCCAATGTCTTCCCACCACCTGTCGGAATAGACAAGCGGTAAATACCATCTGCTTGGTCTGCAAAAGCATCACATTCATCCGACATTTCGGAACGAGCTTGATTGATTTTCGTGCTCTGGTCAAATTTGCTTATACTGTTTAGCAACTTGCCATAGTACTGCTCAAAGATTTCATCATACTGGTATTCAGTTGCACTCTTACCAAATGAAAACAGAGATGTGTCTGTCCGGTCAGCATCTAACAAACAAGAGTAGATAAACTGGCCCACATAGTAAAGATTGTCAAGTAAGCCATCTTGATCCTTTAGCAACTCCTTAAAAAGTTGGCTAAACTCTCGCATCGCCGTCTTTAAATAGATATTAAAGTCGTTTTCTGCCATCGTTTCTTGATAAAAAAGACTTTCAGCTTGCTTCAGTTCTATTTTTTTCTCGGGATCAATATCAAACTTTTCAACCCTTTCGTAATAGGGACTTTTTAAGCGGGCGTTTAGATAGTCTTTCAATCCTAAACTATTATGGTGAGAGAAAACCGCATTAGAAATGATTTCAGCAAAAAGGCTATCTGCCGAAAATTCTTCCGGCTGTTGCGATAATTCTTTAACTTTCTCTTTGAGGAAAACTGCGCCAAAACTAGAGTGATCAACACTGCCTTTCTTGGCTTTTTCAGAATGCCTAATATACTTTTGGAATTCTTGCCGATATTTACCCAAATCATGTACTAAGGCAGCTACGCCTGTTACATGTGGTATTCCTAAAATATCACCATATTTTTCAGCATACATCTTGCTATTCCAAAGATGATCCCTTAAGGTCTGGATCTCCTCTGAATTTTCTTTTGTGTGAGCAATATAAGTCATATTATTTCTCCTTTTTTAGCAAAAAAGCACCCCGCGAGGGAGTGCTTTTAGTGGACCCGCTTGAAAGTTACCGTAAAGTTCATCACGCCATCCGACCAGCTAGCATTGATTTTGCCGCCAAAAGCAGCGACCAGATCCTGGGCCATAGACAAGCCGATCCCAAAACCATTCTTTTGCTTCTGATCATAATGGTGGGATTCGTCTTCCCGGTAAAAACGTTCAAAGAAGCGGTTGGTATCGATCCCAGCCCCATTCTTATATGAATTGGTGACCGTCAAAACCGCGTTCTGATTAAGCCGGCTCTTGGCCAGGACAACCATGACTTCGCCTTCGGGATCACAATACTTCTGGGCGTTGTCGATCAAGATGTTGGCCAGTTCCAGCAGGCTGTGCTGTTCGGCGTTGATGTAGAGATCCGGATCGATGCTGACCGCATACTTTTTATTATCCTTAGCCAGAACCGATTTAAATGAATCTGCTGATTCCTTGGTAATTTCTGAGAAATTGACCTTTGACAAGACCAGTTCTTCCGGTTCACTCATCCTAGTCAAAGTGATCAGCTGGTTGATCAAACCGGTCATCCGCACCACCTGCTCTTTGGTGCTTTCATTCCATTCATCATCATTACCCAGCAGCTCTTCCATTTCAGCGTTAGCGCTGATTACGGCCAGAGGGGTCTTCAGCTCGTGACCGGCATTGGTGATAAAACGCCGCTGTTTGTCGTAGGCATCCTTGATCGGCTGGATTGCCTTGTCAGCAAGCAGGGCCATAATGATGACAAAAACCAAAATCCCGCCGAAAGTGAAAATCAAGGCATATCTCACCAACAAAAGCGCTGACTGCATCAAAGGACTCAAGTCAATAAAGCATATATAGTACTTGTTGGCGGAAATCTTTTTTGCCAAGTAGCGGAAGCGGACTCCATTAGAGTGGATCGTCCCCTTCAACTGGCCAGCTGACAGGCGCATGGAGATCTGCTTTTTCCGGCTGGAAACCGAGTTGATTGAATAGCCGATGATGTGGTCCGCGTCAATTACGGTCAAAGTCTGTTTTTTCGTATTGATGTTGGCCGTGAAGTAGCGGTACTTGAAGATCCCTTCCTTATTGTACTGATCGCCTAGCCGCTTTTTGGCTTGAACCTCGTCCAGTCGGCCGTTATTTTTAACAATAATGGATAGGACTTGGTCAGCTTCATGGTTGGATTCAAAGAGGCTGATGCCAATCAAGCTGGAGAAAGAGAAAAACATGACCAAAAAAAGCGATAGCGTCGCCAGCCAGATAAAGCGCCGCCTGATTTTTTTAATCATGATCAGGCCCTCTCAAGGCAGAACTCGCCGCCCTTCTCGCCGGAAATCTGGACATTTGCACCGATTGAGGCCAGCTTGGACCGAAGGAAGGAGATGTATACCCAAACCACGTCTTCGCTTTCATCTTCATTCTTCCAAACATGGTTGAATAGTTCTTCCGTGCTGATGGCCTTGCCAGGATTGAGCAAGAAGTAGCGCATCAAGCCGGTTTCCTGCTTGGACAGACTGATAGAGTTGTTGCTGGACAGCTCTTGGGAGTTGAGGTCCAGCTTGAGGTTGTCGTAGTTCAGTTCTTGAGTGCTGTTGTAATCCTCGCTTCGGCGCTCTTTTGACCGCAGGCGGGCCAGCAGTTCCTTTAAGGAGAACGGCTTAGTCAGGTAGTCGTCAGCACCGACATCCAGGCCCGTTACCCTGTCGTCGATTTCAGACTTGGCCGTCAACATCATAATGTAGGTTTTGTCGCCAGTAGCGCGGATTTCCTTGACCGCGTCCAGGCCATTTTTGACGGGCATCATGATGTCCATGATAATGACGTCGTAGGGATGCTTTTTGACAGCATCGACGGCTTCTTGTCCGTTAAAAACTGAGTCGACATCATAGCCGCTTTTTTGCATGGCAACCGTCAAAACTCTGTTCAATTGTGCTTCGTCTTCAGCTAAAAGAATTTTCATAGTTACCCTTCCTTGATCAGTTGGCGGATTGTTTGCATGCTTACATCGCAAGATGCCAGTTCGTCAGCAACCCGCTTGAGTTCCTTGCTGATACGTTCAGGATTCTTGATGTCATGCTTGTACTTCATTTCGTGTTCAAGACTGGCCCAAGTCTCCATGGCAATTGTCCGCAGCTGGATTTCAACGTAGTAGGTGCCAGGCTTGTTGCCATGGACGTCTTCAAAGGGAGTGACTACTTCTATGATCAAGTGGTATGACCGGTAGCCGTTTGGCTTGGCATCGGTAATGTAGTCTTTTTCATTAATTATCTTGAAGTTGTCCTGCTTCTTCAACAAGTCAATGCAAGTGTAGATATCGTCAATAAAGTTGCAGACGATTCTGAGGCCGATCGCATCTCGATTTTCGATCAATGCAGACTCTGGCGTCAGCGGTAAACCTTTTCTTTCGCACTTTTGCGTCATGCTTTCTTCGCCTTTGACGCGACCTTTCAGGTACTCGTATAGCTTTTGCCCGTGTTTTGCACTATACTCCTGACCGATGCCTTGGATTTGCTGGAAAACAGAATCCAGGATCTGTGGAAGATAATCGGCGTACTTACCGTAAATGCTCACGCTTGTTCCTCACTCCTTCTCTATTACCTCTACTCTACCAAAGATCCTTGAAATTTGCTTGTGCTTTAACTGAAACTTATGGATAAAAAACATGGCCCAAATTCAGTATTGGGACCATGTTGTCTGCCTTAGCGGCTAATTTTTATTTTTGTGGATTGACTTCAACACGAGCACTTATCACGTTTTTAGGCTTTCGCGTAAGCACTTGCTCCATGTCCGGCAATAACCCCACTACCGATACATGAACCATAACAGAAGCCTGGGATGTCATAATATGGTGAGTACATCATTGAGCCGTTGTCAGTGCCAACTACATACATGCCCGGAATAACCTGGTCATCTTCAGCTAAAGCACGACACTCGTCATCAGTTTTTACTCCACCAAAAGTTGACCAAGCACTTACCTCACATTCAATGGCATAAAACGGCCCTTGCTTGACCGAGCTTAAGTACCATGGATTGGCACCAAATTGCTCATCTTCTCCTTTTTCACAATAACTGTTATAAGACGCTACTGTACCTGTTAAATAATCGAATCCAGTCTTTTTAGCAAGTTCTTCCAAAGTGTCAGCCTTTACAATCCAACCTTCATGAATTCCTTCTTCAAGATCACTATCTAAGCTCTTCAAGGCACCTCTTTGCTTGTAGTAGGAGCCGATAAACCAGTTGTCATGGTTAGCTCCACGCTTGGTTAAGTACTCATACAGGCCTTCATCCCGCATTTTGTCAACATATTCCTGGTCAACAATGGCGTAATATGGTGAGTGGCGCAAGGTCGGCTCTTCACCATATGACATTGGATAATCACATAGCAAGCCTTCATTCATGAAGCGCTTTCCTTGGTTGTCAACTAACAGATTACCGTAAATGCCAAACTTGAATGCTGGGTTCTGGTCATATTTATCTTGGGTTGCTGGGCGACTGGCCTTGGGGTTGGTTCCACCATACTCACAGCCACAATAGCCAAAGGTCTTGTCAAGAATTGTACCTGCCTTTTGCGCGATAGCCAACCCGTCACCGGTGCAGAGACTCTTGCCGCGAGCAGCAACGTTCACGTGTGTTGTGCCTAGATACTTTCCTTGTTGCCAAGATATCCACCACTGGCGATGATAACGCTCTTGGCATGAACGGTAACTTTCGAACCATCCTTCCGCTGACCAGCAACGCCTGCAATTTTACCGTTTTCCTTCAGAACTTCTTTGGCTGCCGTATTAAAGAACGCATCAACACCATATTTTTCGTAAGCTTCAGTCCAAAGACGGACGCGCTTATCAACATCGGTTAAAATCAAATGGAAGCCGCCCTTTTCATCGACGAAAGGAGTTTTAAAACGGAAGTTTGCTTCCTTAAATTGGTAACCGATCTCCAATAAGTTTTCAACCGCTTCACTCGAATGCTCAAGGTAGTTCCTAATCAAAGCAGAATTCGGTTCCCAGTGAGTGTAATTCATCACATGTTGGGAAACTTCATTAACCGTCAAAGTAGTCCCACGTTCACGCAAGACTGGAGTATTAACGGCAAATGGGCCTGAAACTTTTACTCCGTTAACCGCTGCTAAATTACCAGCTTTTTCCAAAACAACCACCTTACTGCCCGCCTTGGCAGCGGTGATAGCTGACATAAAGCCTGATGCACCACTGCCGATAACTACAACGTCAGCTGTAACATCAGCATCTGGAAGCTTGGTTTCAGTAACATGTGCTGCTTCAGTAAATGTTTTAGGGTCCCCGCCAGCTTCAGTAATTGCTTCTTCTACACTACTGGTCACTGCTTTAGTCAACTTTGTTGCACCACTAATCGCATCTAAGTTTAAAGACTGATTAGCGACAACTTCTGGGATAAATCTGTCTTTTAAATCGTCTACAAAAGCCTGTGTTTCATTTTCTTCAAGAACTTCAATTTTAGTCAGTTTTTCTTCATCAAAAGAAACGCGTAACTTAACCGTAGAATGATGTCCTTCTGCTTCGACTTCATAATCGCCTTTTTTGTACATTATTATGCCTCTTGCTTTACTTCAAGAATATACTTACAAAATACAGATAGCTCCTCAAAGCAGTTGAAATGTCATTATTAGTCCCCAATATCAACTATTTGCTAAAGAGATATTACATTAAACTCTTTAACGAGCATTACCTATTAATTATAACATTTAAAAAAGCGGTTTCACCATCTTAAAAAATAATTTGCAAGAAACAAAAATTAAGGTATACTATTATTGTTAATGGAGAGTTGGCAGAGCGGTAATGCAGCGGACTCGAAATCCGCCGAACCAATGTTGAATTGGTGCGCAGGTTCAAATCCTGTACTCTCCTTATTATAGTCAAAATGGCATCCCTATAGGAAGTATTTCAAAGTAGCCAGTAGTTTTAACTACTGGTTTTTTTCTATCCTTGTCCCAAAAATTATCTACATCTATAGAAAATAAATGGAAAGGACATCTAAATCAAATGAACGCGTTACAAGAATATCTTGATCAAAACGGTGTCACTCGCCACCAAGTAGCTAAACAAACTGGGATTGCTAATACGACCTTAGCCAACGCCGTTAAAGAAACTAAGCCATTATCCGGGCAAACCGTCAAAGTCATTACCGCGGTTGCACAGGCCCTGGGTAAGACGCCAGGCCAAGGTCTTGATGATCTGATTGAACTTGACGAGGATAATTCAAAGTAACCATTTCTCATCTAGTTTTCCATGCAAAAAGCCACTTAGAAGATCTCTAAGCGGCTTTTTTAACTCCTCAAAATTCTGTGTCAAACCATTATTTAAGTATCTTGTCAATCACCTTAAAAGCCAGTCAAAATAGGGAGATAATACCGCAAATCACAATAAACATGATCACGTCAATGTAGCGCCATATAAACCATATAAGCAATCCCGACAGGATAACTCCTATAATCACAGAGCATCCCCACTTGTGCCACCATTCTTTCACCATAACACCACCACATTCCTCTAGCTAACTTAAAGAGGCTGCCCGTCGCCCCCCGACTAGAAATTCCCTTCTACTCCTCAAAACTCCCTAAACTTTTTCTACGTTCCGCAATGTGATATTCCAAATTGTCCAAATCTCCTTCGTTCTAAGCCCAACGGCGGATAAAATCTATCGTAATCCCCCGCCTCATAGCATAGTTCTTTTTAAACTCTGATTTTTCTGCGCCGCTTAAACTTTCCCACTTTGCCCTCATCCTTTTGTCTTCTTTAGATTCGCCCATTCCATTGCCTCCTAATAATACGCTTTCTTCCTCCAAGTTATACCATCTCTCCGCCCTCTTCCTCTACCTAAAAAGCGGATCAAGTCTTGCAGCCTGGTCCGCCTTTTGCGTCTGTTCTAATTTTCTTCTTCCGCGATCTGCTTTCTGTATTCGCTGACGCCCTTCCAAATGGTAAAAGCCTGCATGAAGGAATTCCGTCAAAAGGTGCAAAAAAGCCAGGACAAATTTGCCCTGGCTTAACAGCGATTAATCCTAATTTTCTTCCGCCAGCTTTCCTCTGACCTCATCAACCTGCTTTTGGACTGACTCCGGCGTCGGTCCTCCCAAAGAAGTCCGCTTGGCCAGGCAGTTATGCAGGTCAATTGCCTGGTACAAGTCTTCCTCAAACAAGTCGCTGTAGCCCTTGTAAGTTTCAAGCGGCAAGTCTTCTAAAACCATGTCCTGGTCGATGCACAAGGCCACCAATTGCCCGGAAATATGGTAGGCATCTCTAAATGGCATCCCCTTCTTAGTCAAATAGTCCGCCAAGTCCGTCGCGTTAATAAAGCCCTTCTGCGCCGCCTGGTGCATGGCCTTCTCATTAGCCTCCAGTGTTTTGATCATCGGGATAAAAGTCTCCAGGCACAGCTCAACATTGTCGATGGCGTCAAACAAGGCTTCCTTGTCTTCCTGCATATCCTTATTGTAGGCCAGAGGCAGTCCCTTCAAAGTCGTCAAAATCGCCATCAAGTCCCCGTAGACCCGGCCGGTCTTCCCCCGGGCCAGTTCAGCCATGTCGGGATTTTTCTTCTGCGGCATGATGGATGACCCAGTCGTATAAGCATCCGCCAGGCGGACAAAGTGAAATTCCCAAGATGACCACAAGATCAGCTCTTCGCTTAAGCGGGAGAGGTGCATCATCACCAGCGCCAAATCACTTAAATCTTCCACCACATGGTCCCGGTCGCTAACCCCGTCTAAACTGTTGGCTACCGGAGCCTTAAAGCCCAAAAGTTCCGCTTCATAGACCCGGTCGATCGGGTAAGTCGTCCCGGCCAGGGCGCAGCTGCCGATTGGCGAATAGTTCATCCGCTCTTCCATCTGCCCGAGACGTTCCAGATCCCGCATGAACATGTAAGCATAAGCCATCAGCTGGTGGCCAAAAGTGACCGGCTGGGCCCGCTGCAGGTGGGTATAACCCGGCATGAGGCTGGCCTTGTACTTTTCTGCCTGGTCGCAAAGAGCTGCCACCAAATCTTTTAAAAGCTGCTTGATATGCCCGTTTTCTTCCCGCATGTACAAGCGGATATCCAGGGCCACCTGGTCGTTTCTTGACCGGGCCGTGTGCAGCATCTTCCCGTCCTGGCCGATCCGGTCAGTCAGGGTCTCTTCAATGAACATATGAATGTCTTCAGCGGCCGGATCGATTTCCAGCTTGCCACTATTTAAGTCAGCCAAGATGCCCTCCAAGCCGGCAATGATTTTCGCACTTGCTTCTTCAGGAATAATCCCCTGCTTGGCCAGCATCTTGGCATGGGCAATGGAGCCGGCTATGTCTTCTGGATACATTCTTTGGTCAAAACGGATGGATGAGTTGAAGTCGTCCGCGATCTGGTCAGTCTTACCGGAAGTTCTGCCGGCCCACATTTTTTTCATATCACAATCACCTAATCTAAAAAACTTGTCCCGTCTTACTTCTTCTTGGCGTCCAGCTTGGCTTGCACCTGGATCGGCAGCCCGAAGAGGTTGATAAAGCCAGCGGCTTCCGCCTGGTCGTAGTCTGATTCGTCAAAAGTTGCCAGTTCAGTTGAGTAAAGGCTGTTTGGCGAAGTCACCCCGGCCTTGATGATGTTGCCCTTGTAGAGCTTCAATTTGACCGTCCCGGTCACGCATTCCTGGGTCTTGTCGACAAAAGCAGCCAGTGCTTCTCTTAATGGGGTAAACCATTGCCCGTCGTAAACCAGTTCCCCGTAAGTAATGGCCAGTTCAGACTTCTTGTGCTGAACCTGCTTGTCCAGGGTGATGGTTTCCAGGTATTCGTGGGCAAAGTAGAGAATGCTGCCGCCTGGAGTTTCATAAACACCTCTTGACTTCATCCCGACCAAACGGTTTTCGACCAAGTCCAAAAGGCCAATCCCATTTTCCCCGCCGACCTTGTTCAGCTTCTCCAACATTTCCATTAAAGGCATTTCCTGCCCGTTTAAGGCAACTGGCACGCCCTTTTCAAAGTCCAGCTGCAGGTAAGTTGGCTTGTCCGGGGCATCAAGCGGTGACACGCCCATTTCCAAAAAGCCCGGCTTTTCATAAGTTGGCTCAAGACTCGGGTCTTCCAAATCCAGCCCTTCATGGCTTAAGTGCCAGAGGTTTTTATCTTTAGAGTAGTTGGTCTCCTTGCTGATCCGCAAAGGAACATTATGAGCGGCGGCATAGTCGATTTCATCTTCTCTGGAAACCAGGTCCCATTCCCGCCAAGGAGCAATGATCGGCATGTCCGGGGCAAAGTGCTTGATCCCTAATTCAAAACGTACTTGGTCGTTGCCTTTACCGGTTGCCCCGTGGGCAATCGCGTCAGCCCCTTCCTTAATAGCTACTTCCGCCAGAGCCTTGGCGATCAAAGGACGGGCGTTGGCCGTCCCCAGCAGGTAGCCTTCGTACTTGGCATCAGCCTTCAGACATGGCAGCAGGTAATCGTTGACATACTCTTCTTCCAAGTTGGCTACGACCAGCTTGGCCGCCCCGGAGTTCTTGGCCTTTTCCTCCAGGCCTTCCAGTTCATCCCCCTGGCCGACATTGGCTGAGACCGCGATGATTTCCGGGTTGTTGTAGTTTTCCTTCAACCAGGGAATAATCACGGAAGTGTCCAGGCCGCCGCTGTATGCCAATACGATTTTCTTGATCTTACTCTTGTCGATGTTCATTAACATTCTCTCCTGTAAAATTCTAACTTACCTTTAATCTGCTCCGCTAGTCCGCCTCATTTTTATCACCTTTTCTATCAAAAAAGCCGCCCCTTTGCTAATTGCAAAAGGACGACTTGCTCGCGGTACCACCTTTAATTCCCAGCCATATCCGGCTGGACCCTCTTGATTCTTAACGCGAATCAAACGATGGCCGCTTCTCGGTCATTTTCCCGGCTGCGTTCCCCGCGCTGGCTCTGTTTCCTCTCAACTACGAAACTCGCTTGAAGAGTCAGGGGAGCGGGTACTACTTCCTTCGTTTAACTTGTTGGACTTAATTCTAACAGGTCTCTCATTTTATGCAAGCCCCCTTTACAAACTTTTTTGAATTTTTCTGCGAAAATCTACATAAAGTGCTTGCCATTTTCACGGCAAAGCCCACCCTGATCGCCTTTATCCAAAATTGATTACATTTTTTACTTTTTTGATCAATTTTTTAAACCAGTTCTTTGACTTGGACTAAATAATGGGGTATTCTTTCCTCATAACGAGAACAAGCAAAATTAATCAGAAAGACTAATACTATCCATGAATACCGATAAAATCAAAATTTTCCTTGATTTGGCAGAAAGCCTGAACTTCTCGCGGACTGCTCAAAACATGAATATTACCCAGTCGGCTGTTTCCCAGTCAATTTCTTCATTAGAGCGCTACTTAAATACCAAGCTCTTCTACCGCAGCCGCAAAGAAGTCAATTTGACCCCGGCCGGCCAGCTCTTTTACCAGGGGATGCAGCCGGTCATCACCCAGTTCAACAAGGCCGTCACCCATGCCCGGGAAGTGGCCCAGTCAGTTAATACTCTCTTGACCATCGGCTTCTCCGGGTCCGGTTATGACCGCTACGCCATCAACCAGTTGATCCATGAATACCGGAAGGTCAGACCGGAAGTCAAGATCTTCTTGGAAAATTACGACCACCGGACCATGGTTGCCCGCTTAAAGCAGGGCTTTTGCGACGTGATCTTGACCGGACCAGAATCAATCGACTCCGGCATCACCCTAACTTACGACAAGCTGCTGGAAGGACGCTTTTATGCCGTCTGCAGCAAGAACTACTGCTACATGGGCAATTCGCCCGTTACCATGAAGGATTTGTCTAAGGAGCGCTTGATCTTCCTGGACAACAGCTGGTGCCTGCCCAAGCAGAACTCCCTGCAGAATGCCTTAAGCCGGGACCTGGCCAGCCTGGACTATGCCGTAGCTAACAACATGGCCGACTACACCCAGATGATTTCCGCCGGCCTGGGCATCGGCATCTGTGCTGACTTTGTCGTTGACCCCAGCGATGACCAGCTGGAGCTTTTCCCTTTGGAAAAGGAAGTTACTGATGAAATCGGCATCGTCACCTTGAAGGACCGGAAGTCACCGGCCGCCGACTTTATCGCCTGGGTCAAAGAGCGGGGGCTGCCGGCCACCCACCCGATCACAAAATAAGGTGCTGGAGAGCAAAGAATGAACACAGAACACTTGGCAATTTTTATTAACCTAGCTGAAACCCTGAGCTTCTCCGGGACAGCCATGAATATGGGGGTCTCCCAGTCGGCGGTCTCCCAGACCATTTCCTCGATGGAGCGCTATATCGGGGCCGACCTTTTCTACCGGACCAGGAAGAAGGTCTCCTTAACCCCAGTTGGCAAGGCCTTTTATGAAGACATCCGCCCTGTCCACCACAATTACGTGGACACTTTAAGGCAGCTGGAAGCCCTAAACGAGCAGGCCAGAGACAAGATCACCATCGGCATCAGCAATTCCCCTTACGAGATCTTTGCCTTGTCTAAAAGCATCAAGGCCTACCAAGCGGAAAATCCCAAGGTCCAATTTTACATCGAAAGCCATAACAACCGGGACCTGGTTGGCCTCTTAAACGAAGGCGCCCTGGATATCGTCTTCTTAAGCCAAGACTCCTTGAGTCCGAGTGCCAATGTCAAATTCAAGCCGCTTTTAACAGGCAAGTACTGTGCCGTTTTCCATCAGGACTATGATTTTGCCATCCGCGGATCGGTCAAGCACAGCGACCTGCACAAGCAAAGAGTTATCTTCTTAAGTGACAATATCTGCACCCCTGGCCAGTACTCTTTGCAAAAGATCCTCTGGCAGAAACTACCCCACCTCAAGGTAACTTCGGCCAACTCCATCAACGCTGCCATGCTCAGCATCAAGGCGGGCCTGGGCATCGGCATCCTGCCCAACTTCCTCTTGCCTGACCAGCTGAAGGACTTGACAGTCGTTCCCCTGTCCGGAAAAAACGAGGTCAGCTATGGCACAGCCATCCCCGAGCGGACCATGTCTACCGCCAGCCAGGACTTTTATGACTGGCTGGAAGAGGGCAAATTGCCAGCCATGCATGAACTGGCTTAAATTAAAAGGCTAGAAGCACTTACTGCTTCTAGCCTTTTTGCATGCTATTTCAAATTTTCCTTGGCGGTCAAGGCCAGGTCCCAGGCCAGCCAGTCGCCGCTGCTTTCTGAGCCCAGCCACTTGTCCAGCCTGCCCAGGCTGACCCCGGTCAATTTCACCCAGGCCGCCTTGGTTAAGCCTTTCGCTGCCAAGCTGCCGGCAGGCACTTTTTTCGAAAAGATCAGGTCAGCTGGGCCAAATCCGTCATTGCCGTCCCTCTTTTCTTAAGCCAGAGCTTCCTTCAGCGGCTTAAAGCGCTTGTCGCCTGTGGAAAAATCTCTGACCAGCCACTGGAAGTCACCTTCATACTTGCAGTACAAAAAGCAGCAGGCCAGGTAGTCCCCCTGCTCTTCAGTAGCCCGGTCAAAAACTTCCGTGTCCGCGTAATTTTCCAAGACCAATTGGTCTTCATGCTCGTCCCGGTAGTAGGCCCGACTTTCTTCCGCCGTCTTCCCCAGCCTCTTTAAGTCACCTAAATTGACCAGGGCCAGGACTTGCTCATAATCCTGGTAGTTTTCCTCCAGAATCCGGCCGGCGATTTCCAAGTCCCCGTCATGGTCCAAAACCAGGCTGGAAACGGTATTGTCTTTTTCTTGAACGGCAATCATGCTTTGCGTGTCGGTCATTTTATTCTTCTTTCTAAAAAATTACTTGAAAAAGCGGTCAAAGAAGCCCCGCGGCTTCTTTTCCTCGCTCTTGGCGGCTTCCGCGGCCTCCTTGGCCTGGGCCAGTTCATCCAGCAGCTTCTGGATCTGGTCGGCCTGCTCCTTCTTCTCAGCTTCTTCCTGCTGCTGCTTTTCAGCCTGGGCTTCCTTTTCCGCCAAAAGCTGGGCATTCTGCTCGGTGACCTTCATCATCCGGTCCATCATTTTGGCATTCTTCTTCAAGTATGGAGCAATGTTTTCGACCATTCTCTGCCCCTGGACTTCCGCGGCGGCTCTGGCCTTTTCAATTTCAAAGCGCTCAGCCGCGATCCCAGTTTCCTTCTCATAGCGCTCAATCAGCAAGTGGTTGCCCTGCCAGAGGTCCATATTGGCCATCTTGACCGTCAGCCCCTGGCTGTTAAAAGTCTTGCAGATCTCAGCTGAAGCCGGCAGGTATGCGAAGTAGCGGTTGATGTCGTTGCCCTTGTTGGGGAAGACCCGGGCGGGAATCATGCATTCCGGATTGTCCCGGGTAAAGGTGATTTCCCGCAAGGTCGCCTCATCGTGCAAAAGAATGCTCCAGTTCCGCCGGCCCAGGTCCTCAACAATATTGTAGTTCTTTATGTGGAAGTAGTACTTGGTTTCCGTGTTGACCAGGCCGTATTCTTCAACCAACTGCCAGAAGGCGTGCTTAACCGGGTAAAGGAAGTCGTGCTTGAGCTTCAAGTAGTCCTCGTCATCCATCTCTTCCAGCCAGCGGTCGATCTGCCGGGTCAGGTAAAGAAAGAGGGTGTTGTTCAACCAGTGGCCGTGGTTGTCGGTATTGCCATCCAAGTATTCAAAAAAGTGGATGTCCGCGTCCGTCTTCTTGCGGAACTGGTTGCCCTGGCTAATTACGTAGCCCCTGCGGCCAACTTCAGTCAAAAGCTCGATATCCTTGCCCTTGCTGTTCATGCTGAAAATGGCCACCGGTTCCACTCCCAGTTTCTCGCCATGCCGGTTGCTCCGCTTTTTCAAAAAGCTCTGGGCGGCGCTAGAAGAAAAGAGGGAGACTTCCGGGTCATCGATGCAGATCGGGGTGATGACCTGGTCTTCATCCATGTAGTGGTCGGTAAAGTTCCAGATATTCTTGTTGATGACCTTGGGGTTGGAGCTGTAGGCGCTGACCCGGTCCTGCTTGCTCAAGCTCTTGCCGGCCAGCAGCTTCTTTCTGACCGCTGCCGTCATCCCGAAGAGCTTGTCTTCTGAACCGGCCTGGACGATCTCCTTGGTATTGCCGATGGTCAAGTTGGAGGCAATTTTAAGCAGGGTCGACTTGCCAGTTTCTCCCTGCCCGACCAGGCCGGCCACGATCGGGACGTCTTCCACGATCCCGTTTCGCTCATCGATGGCCTGGCGGATCTTCCAGATGCTGCCGCTTTCCAGGACATACATCAAGAAGGAGAAGGCAGCCTGGGATTCATTATCCTGCTTGCGGTCCCGGTAGAAGCGGATAATGTCAAAAATTGCTGACACGTCCTGCCGGGTCGGCTTTTGGACCGCGACTGGTTCTTCCTGGTAGGAGTCGATTGCCGGCTTCTCCAGAATCGTCCCGGTTACCGGGTCTTGCAGGTAAAGGGGGCGCGGGTAGTGGGCCTTTTCATCCGGCAAAACAATGGCCTCGCCATTTTCATTGCCTTCGCCAAAGACGATCTGGCTGAGCCGCTTACTCAATTCCTCATCAGCCAGGATCTTTTTTCCCGTCAAGTTCTCCTTGTCAATCCCGCTTTTAAAGCGGAGGAGCTTGGCCGTCTTCTTAAAGGACACGCCGGCCTGACTTTGGCCTAATTGCCCCAGCCGGGTCGCTTCTTTGAAATCCTTTAAAGGTGCTTCAGCCATTTTATCTGCCAAGCCGCTGACTTCCAGCAGGTACTGGGATCGCTTGTCTTCTGCCAGGTCCAAATAGCCCTGGTAGATCTCCCTGTCTAAAATATCTCTGGCCTTGGCCGTCAGCTCTTTGACCAGCTGCTGGACCATGGCCCAGTCGTCACCGGTCTTTTCCCCGCTGCTTAAGAAGTAGGTCGCCCCCTGCCCCCAGTAGAAGCGGTACTGGTCTTTCCCGGTCAGCAGGAAGAAGTTGCTTTCTTTCTGCGGTGAAAAACTAACCGCCAGCCGGCCAGCAGCCAGTTTTTCCTTTAAGTCCGGGCAGTCGCTAGCTAAGAGCGGAAAAAGCCGGGACAGTTCACTTGCCGCGGCAAGTTCGGGAACTTCTTCCTCCCCAAAGAGCAGGCAAAACTTTACCTGCTTAAATAAAGGGCTGAGCTCCCGGTCCAGCAGGGTCCAGTCAGGAGCGGCCAGGGCGGCCGTCAGACTCCCGTATTCCTCCCCTGCTTCCTTGATGTCTTCCAGCAAGCCGTGCTGGATCAGTAACTTTCGCTGAGTATCAATAATCCTTGCCATCTGTCTTATTTCCCATTCATGACTTTTTGCCTGCCATATTGCAGACCTTTAACAAGATTATAGCACTATCCAGCCAGTTTTCGGCAGCGTTTACCCGCTTTACTGGCAAGATTCTGCGGATTTTTGCCAAAAGAAAGCCGGGCTGGATTGGCTGCGGGATCTTCATTCTCTTTGCCTTGATCTGGCTCTTTGGCCTCATCACCAGCCAGTCCCGCCTCCGCTTTGCCTGCGACTTCTTCATGCTCGGCACCTTGTTCATCATGTTGATTGGCTTCGGCGGCCGGCACAAGCAGGTCCTGCTGCAAGAGAAAAGGCAGGCTGCTATCGCACTTAAGCAAAAGAATTACGACCAGACCGCTAGTGAATTAGGGCCACGTTAAACCCCGGGTCTGGCAGAAGTCCAGGATAAAGGAAGCCATCTTCTGGGCAACCTTCGGCTCTTGGGCCAGATTCCGGCTGGCCAGGCTGATGGTGTAAGAAGTATCTTCCCTTACCGGCACGGCAATGGCACCAGCAGATTCGTGGTACTTGGACTTAGGCAAGAGAGCCACCCCTTCACCGATCGCCACCAGGTTAACCAGGGTCCGCACATCGTCAGTCACGCTGCTGATCTGGGGATGGATGTCATTTTTAGCAAAAACGTCAGCGATGATCCCGGCCAAGGCATGTTCTTCCCCAAAAGCCAGGTAAGGATACTGCTCGATCTGCTTCAAGCTGACCGACTTCTGCTTGGCCAGTTCATGACCCGCCGGCAAGAGCAGCTCCAGCTTTCTGTGCATCATTGGTACTAAGTCAAAGCCGGCAATCTTTTCACCCGGCCGGGTTGTGACAATGGCCAGGTCCAGTTCCCCGCTTTGCAGCATGTCCAGGAGCTTGCCGGTCACGGCCCGCTTTAAATTGAAGTCGACCCGGTATTCCGGATTGACCTGCCGGTAGTCCTTGATCACATCGGTAATGAATTTATGGGCCACGATTTCAGCCACCCCGATTGACAGCTTGCCGCTTTCGCCCAGGGCCATCTCAGACAACTGCCGCCGCCCTTCCTGGATCTGCTGGACCCCGGCTTCACTGTACTCTTTGAAGACCTTGCCGTAAACCGTCAGGCGGATGTTGCGGCCTTCTCTTTCAAAAAGGGGAACGCCCAGTTCCTCTTCCAGTTTCTTGACCGCGTAGCTCAAGGTTGGCTGGGAAATCCCCAGTTTTTCCGCTGCCTGGGCCATATACTGGGTCTCAGCCAGCTCGTTGAAGTATTCCAAGTGTTGAAAGTTCATGTCTTTTTCCTCATCGTTAAGTCTTACCTCTTATTTTTGCCAAAATTTAGTTTTTAGCAAGAATTTAGCATTTTTTAAAACGTTTTTTAGTAATTTTCAAACTTTTTTGCCAAAATTTCCTGCTAAAAACCGCCAACATAAGTTCGGAAATATATGATTCAGATTTCATATACCGCTTTTATTCCTCTTTCTTGATCGGAAAAGTCGCATTTATCCGAAAAATTAGCAGTAATTATTTGAATTTCACCGAATATTATGTCAAAATTGAGTAAGCATGATTGGCGTTGACTAATAAGAAAAAGGCGCTATAATAATCTTATTGTAAAATTTATTTTGTAAATTCATTCACTTAAAAGAGAGCCTTAAGATGAAACAAGACGTACTTTACCAAATCTTGACCACTGCTGAAGACTGCCAGACAGTCAGCGATATCGCTAAGAAGCTTTTCCTGAGTCAGCCAGGTTTTGAGCAAGGCAGAAAAGAAATACAATGTCGTTCTCCTGGAAAGAAGAACCCTGCCGATCGAACTGACTGAAGCCGGCCGGACCCTTTGCGACGGCTTAGCCAAGCTGCACAGCGACCAGATGAAGATCGAACAGGACCTGCGCCGCTTCACTGAAGAAGAGCAGTCCTACATCAAGATTGGTTTCTCCCCGATCTGGGCACCAGGCGAAAGCAGGAAGATCATCCCCGTTCTGCAAAAGCAGTTTGAAACCACCCGCTTTGAACTGATCAAGACCTTCTCTATCAACTCTGCCAAGCGTTTGATCGACAACCGGATGGTTGACATCTACCTGGGGCCGCTCCTACGGGGGGAAAACTTGAAGAACTTCTTCCTCTTCCAGCCTCGGATCTTCTTGATCATCCCTGAAACCAGCAAACTTTACCAAGAAGGCAAGCGGGACGTTCCGTTCAGCCAGCAGCTCTTGATGGACCTCAGCGAAGAAAAGATGGTTTCCTTAAGCGATGACTCCGGCTTCCAAAAGACCGTTGACCACCTGCTTGAAGACCAGAACCTCTCCGTTAACAAGAGTATCAAGGTCAACGACTACGAAGTCGCCCTGCAAATGGCAGTCGGCGGTTTGGGCTGGACGGCAACTTTGGAATACATGCTGCCGGACCTGGACCCAGACCTTAAGTACAACCAGGTTGAACTTCCTCACACCTTGATCCAGTCAGACAACGGTTTGACCATCCACATGGACTCCAACGACCGGGCCAAGGAAGTTGCCCAGGTGATGACCAGACTGATGAAGGATGACCTGGTTGCCCGCAAGCTGATCAAGGAATAAGAGCAGAAATTTAAAAATATGCAGACAAAAAACGAGCCAGCTGGCTCGTTTTTTTATTGGCATTTGACTATTAAAAACTATTTTTCTTTCTTCTTGGCCCGGAATTCCCGCCGCCATTCTTTGTGACTAAACGCGGCATAAACCAAGATGGCTAAAGCCGTCAAGAGTGAAATCAGCAGGCCGCTTCGCAATCCCGGCGTCCGGTAAACCAGGCGGACGCGGTGCTTGCCTGCTGGCATTTTGAAGCCGACAAAGGCCGTGTTGGTCTTAATTACCTTGACTGCCTTGCCGTCAACCGTAGCCGTCCAACCGTTTGAATAAGGGATGGTCGAAGTAACGACACCGGCTTTCTTGCTAGTAAAGAGGCCGGTCAGCTGGTTTTGCGCGAGTTTCAGCTGCTTGACCCCCTGCTTTTGAATCTGCCGCACTTCTTTCGTGTATTCTTGATTCAAAGGAATTGCTACAACTTTGATCTTGAAGCGGTAGGTCCCCAGTTTTGAAGGCTGGAAGGTCAGACTATTGGGCAGAGTCTGATAAGTGCCCATGTTCATGACCGCGCTGTCGACCAGGCGGTAAAAAGAAGTCATATCCTGGCTTCTCTGCACAATTGTTTCACTGGCCTTCTTCCCCGTTACCGTCAGCTTGTAGCTGGGGTCTGGTGAACCGGCCAGAAGGTGGTAGCGCCAGTACTTGTAGCGGGTCGCCCGCTCATTAAAGGTCTGCCCGGCCAGGTCGGCCTCCTGCTTGGCCTTCTTCAGCTCCAAGTCCAGCTGCTGGCTTAAAGTGAAAGGCTGGTAGGAAATCTGGCTGATCTCGACATGCAACTCGCTTTTGCCCAGTTTGGCCTTTTCTCTATCTGACAAGTGCAGCTTCAACTTGTAGCTGGCATCAGAGTCCGTATAAGTCAATTTATTCTTGCTCAGCTTCTTGCCACTGGCATCGACCAGGCTGGCTTTGATGGTCTTGACCCCGGTCAATTTCGCGGCTTTAAGGCCAACCCCCTTGACCACCACCCCGCTGGCCAGAGACCGCTCTTTTTGGCTCGCTGACAGTTTTTGGTAGCGGCTGGGGCTAATTGCCTTATAGCTTAGCCAAAGCAGCGGGAAGGCCTCTGTGGTCTTGTAGAGCTCGGCCTGGTAGACAGACTCCTGATTTTGATCTTTTTTCTCCTTGCCAGCAGCGATCAGGTCGTAAGTCCCGGGCACCTTGCTACCGTTTACTGAGTATTTTTGGTTAAAAATATAGCGGACGCCCAGGAAATTGTTCAATATCGTCCGGTCATCAAGCTGGTGGAAGGGAATGTTGTTGTCATACTGCAGGTTGCCCAGGTCGGTCGAGAACTGACCCAGGTACTGGTTCTGGATGGAATAGTAAGATGACACGTTGGCCAGGCCGCTGGTCAAGTCGTTAAACAGCTTCTTCTGGCTGACAAACTGGTTATTTGACACCGTGTTGACCCGGTAAAAGCCGGCCGGCAGGATATAGTTCAAGCCGCCATAGCGGTCTTCCGCGATTTGCTCATATTCCCCCCTGACCAGCATTTTGGCCGCAAAGTTGCCATTGTATGGAAGAGCCGCGTACAGGGCGTTAAAGGCCAAGTTAGCCGCTACAGTAAGCAATAACGCTCGCTTTAAAGCCCGTCCTTCGTTGACCAGGTAGCTGGCCCCCAGACTGAGCAAGAGGAAGATGACTGGCAAGAAGAGCTTGTAGTCATTTTCCAAAAAGGACATGGCGACCAGGTAGACCAGGTAGATTCCGCTGGTGGTAAAAATCAGCCGCATCTCCTTTTGACTGACCGCCTGCTCACTGATGGCCTTGACAAAGACCATCACGCTGAAGGCAAAAGGCAGGTACAAGAGCAGAGTCCAGCGGTTTGACGCTGACATCCCCCCGTTAAACACTGCCCCGACTGCCGGGATCAAGAGCATGACTGCCCCTAATAACAGAGAAGCAGCGACCAGCCGGTACTTGCGCCAGTTACGGAAGAGATAGACCAGGGCTGGCAGGATGATGCTAGCCAGGCCCAAGGCTGACCAGAACATCAACTTCCAGTTGTCCCCGTCAATCAGTTCCTTTGGCAAAAGCAAGTAGTAGTAGGCCGGATAAAAGGTCAAGCCATTGGCAAACTGCGATCCGGTCCGGGTGGAGTTGACCACGGCCAAAAGTTCCGGCAAAAGCAGGCCGGCTGACAGAAGGACCGCTCCTAAACTGGCAAAGAAGAGCTTATTAATTGTTGGCCAGAAAGGAATCTTTTTCCAATAAGCCAGGCCCCAGCGCAAAAACAGGTAAATGATTGCCCCCAGGCCCAGGACAAAGGCCAGGTAATAGTTGCTGACCAGCATCCAGACAAAGACCCCGAATAAGGGCCAGGCGCTGCCTCCCTGCAAGAGTCGCTCCAGCTGGACCACGATCAAGGGAAAAAGAATAAAGGTCGTGGTGAACATCGGCTGGGCCAGGGCCGCGTACAGCAGGTAGGCATTGACCATGTAGACACCACTGCCAATCAAGACAACACCGTCTTTAAAGTCAAAATGGCGGGCAAAATAAACAAAGGCCAAACCCACGCAGTAAAGGCGCAACAGCAGGATCAGCTGGTAGGCAAAGACCAGGTGGCTGGTCGGAAATAAAAGGGCCAGATAGGCAAAGACGTCACCAATCGTATAGTAAGAAAAGACTGAAAACAGGTCACTGCCCAGGCCCATGGTCCAGGACCATTCAGCTGGCCCCTGACTTAAGTGGCGCAGGAAACTGAACACGTACTCCCGGTACTTGACCAGCAAGGGCAGGTGCTGGTTGGCCGTGTCAGTGTTCCAGATCAGGCTATGGCCCGTAACCAAGTAAGGTCCAAAAACACAGGCCGCCAAAAAGAGGAAGAAGACAGAGTACTTCCAGTAGACGGCCCGGTCACGCTTTTTGTTAAAGCTGAATTGCAAAATCATCCCTCCAAAATGTTTAATGCTCTATCTTTTTATTCTACCGCTTTTCTTCCCTGCCCGCTAAAAGGCTAGAAAATATTAAAAAAGAAAAATGACCAGCAAAAGCTGGTCATCATCCAAAATTCTAATTTCTCAGCTGTTCGTAAACATCCTGCATTTCCTGGTCATCTGGCACAAGCTTCAAGTACTTTTCCAGCAATTGCCGGGCCAGATCGCCATGGGCGCTCTCTTGAGCAAAGGAGATCATTCCCCGCAAGAAGGCAGGACTGGTCTGCAGGCTCTGGTAGGCCAAGAGATATTCCTGCAGGGCCTGGTCATATTTTTCCATTTCCTGGTAGGACCGGGCCATGTTCCAGTGGGCCTGGGGCTCCAGGTCGCTGTCAGCCAGAGCAGTAAACAAGGCCAAGGAGTCCTCTGCCCGCCCCTGGGCCAAGTAGAGGTCGCTCAGCAAGAGGCGGAGGCTGGAATTGTCCGGGTTGACCTCAAGGCCCCGCTGCAAGAGGTCCTCAGCATCCTCAGCCTTGCCTAATTTGGCAGCTGCCTTAGCCCCAGTCAGGTAAAGCTCTTCATCCAGCTCATTGTAGCCCAGGCCCGTCTGAGCCGCAAAGAGGGCTTCTTCTGGGTTGTCTTCTTCCTGGTAGGCCTTGGCCAGGAAAGGATAAGCGTTGACGTAGTCAGGGCTTTGCTTAATGACATCATCAAGGAAGGAAATGGCCTTGTCAAACTGGCCGGCCTCTTCCATGATTACTCCGGCTTGGTACTTGGCGTCGATGTCCAGGAGGTCTTCTTTATGGTCATTGATAAAAGCAGCTGCTTCTTCATACCGGCCCAGTTTAGCCAGGGTCTGGAAGACCCGCTGGTTAAGATTGACTTCCCCGAACATGGTCTGTCTTTGCCGCAAGTCCTGGTACAGAGGCAGGGCCTGGTCGTTCAAGTCGCTCATGTAGTCCAGTTCCGCCAGGCCAAAAGTAATGGCATCTTCATCCGGGGCCTGCTGCCGGGCCTGCTCCATCTTGGCCCGTGCCGTTTCGATGAGGCCCTCGCTTTGGTAGTAGTCAGCCTGGACCAGGAGGCTTTCCAGATAGGCATCTGAATCAGCCGGCACATTGTAAAGCAGGGTCAAGCCATCGTCCTCTGCTCCGTCATTGAGGAGGATTTCGGCCAGGTAGACCTTGAAGAGGTCTTCATTGGGAAAATCAGCGATCAAGCTGCGGTAGACTTCCTTGGCCAGGTCGGTAAAGCCCAGGTCGGTCAGATTTTCCGCCAGAGACGCCAGGATCTCCGGATCATCGTTTTCCAGGGCCTGCTTCAAGAGGGCGCGGCTCTCGCTGAAACGGTGACCTTGAATCGCGTCCAACAATTGTTCAGAATATGTCATCTTTGTCCTCACTTTCTGCTTACTATTGTACCGTAACTAGTCAGCTAAATAAGTTTTTTGCCCAAACAAAAAAACGCCAGAAATACCGGCGTTTCTTTATTTTAAAGCGCGTCAATTACTTAACAGCGTCCTTAAGAGCCTTACCTGGCTTAAATGCAGGAACCTTGCTTGCTGGAATTTCAATTTCAGCACCAGTTTGTGGGTTGCGGCCCTTGCGAGCTGCACGGTCACGTACTTCGAAAGTACCGAAGCCGATCAGTTGCACCTTTTCGCCCTTAGCCAAGTCTTCTTGGATTGCTTCGAAAACCGCGTCAACAGCTTCTGAAACGTCCTTCTTAGTCAACTTAGTCTTTGCAGCTACTTCTGAAACTAATTCTGCCTTATTTGCCATGTGGAATTCACCTCCTATAAATTAGACTCGCGTCTAATCACTTCATTTCTCTTGTAGAAATGAGGGACACTGAGCGCTTGCTGCATTCAATTAATTCCCTGCTCTCTAAAATATCACAAGAACGTCGTCCCTACAAGGCTTTTAGCCCGCGGCTTAGCACTTTTTCAAGAGAATGTCACAAATTGAAAAAGAAAAGCCCGGTCCTACTTCCGCTTACGCGGCAGGATCTTGATCGGGGTCCCGGTGAAGTCGAAATTCTCCCGCAGCTGGTTGATCAAAAAGCGCTGGTAGGAGAAGTGCATCAGTTCTGGATCGTTGCAGAAAACAACGAAAGTCGGCGGATTGGTCTTGACCTGGGTCATGTAGTAGACCCGGAGCCGCTTGCCCTTGACCATCGGCGCCGGCACCAAGCGGCTGGCTTCCAGGAGCAGGTCGTTTAAGACGGATGACTGGATCCGCTGGTTCTTGTTCTCGTAAACTTCCTTGACCATCTTTGGCAATTGGTCGACGTTCTTGCCGGTCTTGGCCGAAACAAAGACAATCGGGGCATAGTCCAGGTAGGAGAATTCTTCCCGGATAACCGCTTCAAAGTCCTTGCCGGATGAAGAGTCCTTCTTCGGCAAGTCCCACTTGTTGACGGCGATAATCATCCCCAGGCCCGCTTCATGGGCGTAGCCGGCCACGTGCTTGTCCTGCTCTCTGATCCCGGTGCTGGCATCCAGGACCAGGATGGCCACGTCTGACCGTTCCATGGCGCTCATCGCCCGCATGACGGAGTACTTTTCAGTCTTCTCATAGACCTTGCCCCGCCGTCTGATCCCGGCTGTGTCAACAACCCGGAACTTGGTTCCATCCTTGACGAATGGCGTGTCAATGGCGTCTCTGGTCGTCCCTTCTTCGTTGGCCACAATCACCCGTTCTTCGCCCAACAGGCGGTTGACGATGGATGACTTGCCCACGTTTGGCCGGCCGATCACGCTGAAGGAGATAACCCCTTCTTCGGTCTTTTCGGCATCGGCCGGGAAGTTCTTGACTACTTCGTCCAGCAGGTCACCGATCCCCGTCCCGTGGGAACCGGAAACCGGGATTGGGTCGCCCAAGCCTAAGCTGTAGAAGTCATAGATATCGGTCCGCTGCTCAGGGTTGTCTGCCTTGTTAACGGCCAAAAGAACTGGCTTATCGGCCCGGTAGAGCAGGTGGGCGATCCGTTCGTCCAGACTGGTCACCCCCTGGCTGGCATCGGCCAGCATGACGATGACGTCGGCCTCTTCAATAGCGATTTCCGCCTGGGCCCGGATTTCTTCGTCAATCGTACTGTCTTCCCAGGTAATCCCCCCGGTGTCGATGATGCTGAACTGGTGGCCCATCCAGCTGGCCCGGGCATAGTTCCGGTCCCGGGTCACGCCTGGCCGGTCTTCCACGATCGCCACCCGTTCATTGATAATCCGGTTGAACAGGGTTGACTTGCCCACGTTTGGCCGCCCTACGATGGCAACAATTGGTAATGGCATCTTTTCACCTCTTTTGCTTTCTATTGATTATTGTCAAACAAAAAGACCGACCAACGGTCGGTCTTTTTAGTGCTGATTAACGGTTCTTAAGTTGGTCACCGATCATGTCACCAAGTGAGAAGCCGTTGTCGTCGTTGTTCATGTACTTGCGAGCAAATGCGTCGTTGTTTGATGAGCGACGTGCGCGAGGTCTGTCGTTTGATGAAGAAGCGTTCTCTGGATCAGCTTGCTTAATTGACAGGGAGATTCTTCTTTTACTTGGGTCAATGTTAAGAACCTTAACCTTGACCTTTTGACCTACAGTCAAGACGTCGCTTGGCTTGTCAACGTGCTTGTATGAAATTTCTGAAACGTGTACCAAGCCTTGGATGCCGTCAGCAACTTCAACAAAGGCACCGAAGTTGGTCAAAGACTTAACTTCGCCTTCAATTACATCGCCTTCGTTCAAGCTTGAAGTAGCTTGTTCGAATGGGGATGGTTCAGTTTGCTTGATTGACAGGGAGATACGGTGACGGTCATTGTCGATGCCAATAACCTTAACCTTAACATCTTGGCCAACCTTCAAGACGTCGCTTGGCTTGTCAACGTGCTTGTATGAGATTTCGGAGATGTGTACCAAACCGTCAACGCCGCCGATATCAACGAATGAGCCAAAGTTGGTCAAGCGTGATACCCGGCCTTCAACTACGTCGCCGACAACCAATTGTGAAGCAACGTTTTCAAAGGCTTGTTCGCGTTCTTCTTCGATCAGTTCCTTGTGGGAAAGGATCAGACGGTTCTTAGCCGGGTCGATTTCAGTAATCTTAACCTTGATAGCCTTACCGATGTAAGGCTTAAGGTCTGAAACGAAGCGGTTTGAGATCAAGCTTGCTGGCAAGAAGCCGCGGGTGCCGACATCAACGAGCAAACCACCGCGAACTGATGAAGTAACCTTACCTTCGATAGTCTTGCCTTCTTCGAAGTCCTTTTGCAGCTTGTCGTAAGCTTCGCGTTCCTTAACGCGGGTTACTGAGAAGAAAAATTCACCGTTTTCCTTGTCACCGCCTGCACGACGAACTACGTAAACCTTGAAGGTATCACCTGGCTTAACTTCGTCACGCAAGTTGACACTACGGTCGTTGGTGAAATCACGGCGAGTGATTACACCTTCAACGCCGGCGCCTTGAACACCAACGTTAATTTGGCCATCTTCAACGCTCAAAACGTTAACATCAACGATGTCGCCTGCCTTAACTTCTTGCATTTGAGCAAGAGCATCTAAAAATTGATTGTTTTCTGACATAAATACAAAATGCCTCCCTGTTTATTCGTTCTCTATTTTACCAAAAAATAGATGAATTTGCTACTATTTTACCAGACTTTTTTTGACTTTACTTGCTGGTATTTGTTTTTTTAGCAATTTCGGCCAAGATAGCGGCAACAACCTGGTCAATCGTTAAATTAGTTGAATCGATTTCGATTGCATCCGCTGCCTTCTTCAAAGGTGAAACTTCACGGTGGGAGTCAAGGTAGTCCCGCTTGGCGATATCAGCTTCGATTTCCTCAACCGTCTGCTTGGCCTCAATCCCCTTTTCCTGCCAGTCCAAAAGCCGTCTTTCTGCTCTAGACCGGGCGCTGGCAACCAGGAAGATCTTGACTTCAGCCTCAGGCAAAACCGTGGTCCCGATGTCGCGGCCGTCCATGATCACGTTGGTTGACCCGGCAAGTTTTCTTTGCAGGTCAACCATCTTGCTTCTGACCCCCGGCAGGGCTGAGACCTGGGAGACATTAGCCGTGATTTCCGGGGTCCGGATTTCCAAAGACACGTCTTCCCCGGCTACCAGAACCTTCTGGCCGCTTTCGCCGGGCTCTAAAACGATGCCGTCTTCGTCGATCGCCTTTAAAATCCCGGCTTCATCCCCATAGTCCAGGCCGTGCTTGCGGGCGATAAAAGTACATGCCCGGTACATAGCACCCGTGTCGATATAAACGAATGACAGCTTATTGGCCACAATCTTGGCCACCGTGCTCTTACCTGCTGAAGCAGGTCCATCAATTGCTACTTGCATAACATCAAAATGAAGCGACTCGTATCGCTTCAATCCTTTCCAATAAATTCAGCTATTTGGCTTGCTTGATCTTCAGTTTCTGACCAACTGCCAGGGTTGAGCTGGTATCCAGACCATTTTGCTCAGCCAGCTCTTCGGCGCTTATGCCGTACTTCTGGGCGATCGCGGCCCAGCTGTCGCCGGCCTTGACCACGTAAGTCTTGACCTTGGGAGCAGGCTTGGCCTTGCTAGTCTTTTCAACGGCCGGCTTGGGCTTGGCCTGCTCTTTCTTTGCTTGCGGAACGGCGTAGTCACTGTTTTGACTGGTGATCAGCGGCACGGCTGCCAAGGCCATCATAACCGCGATCAAGAGGGCCGTCCACCACGGCGCCTGCTTGTTCTTGCGCTCTTCTCTGACCGCTTGCTGGCGGGCCAGACGTGACAAGGGCTTTTGGGCATTTTGATCCATCTAGCTTCCCCCTTTAAGCTTACATTTTAACATAAAACCAGGTGCTAATCGAAAAGAAAAGGCCTTCCTTAAGGAAAGCCTCATCTAATATTTTATTTGTCTTTTCGCATTAGTACTTGCTGGAAACGCTGAAGTGCTTGATCACGAATGGCTTGATCGTCTTTAAGACTGATTCAAAGAGGATGTAGACCACAACTGAGTTGATGGCCCCCTTGATCAAGTTGAATGGGACGATGATGCCCATGATGTAGCTGGACATGCTTGGAATGTGCAGCATCTTGCCCAGGTAAGTCTGTTCAGTAAAAGTGAGCAGCTGAGCGTAGCTCATGTGCATCCCCGCTGCCTGCGGCACTGAAGTGTAGGCGTAAACCGGAGTCAAGAGGAACTGGTTGGTCAAAGCCATGACCACCGTCAATGACAAAACGCCCAAAAGCAGGCCCAGGGCCGGCAGCAGGTAGCCCTTCAGGCTCTTTCTGTCTTCTTCCTTGACTGAGCCAGCCAGGAAGTAAAATGGCAGGGCAAAGGCCATTGAAGCCAGGAAGGCAGCCAGTTCACCGACCAGTGACGGGAGGGCAAAGCCGGCAAAGATCAAGGACAAAAGGCACTTGATCGCGGCTACGGCCACCCCGCCGCCGATGCCGAAGATAAAGGTGGTAATGACCACGATGACGTCTGAGAAGTCCATCTTCAAAAAGCTGACACCCGGCATGATCGGGAATTCAAACTTCATCACCACAAAGGCGATGGCCCCGATCATGGCATAAGCGAGCCAGTTGCTGACTGATTTATCTGTCCGTTTGTTAGCAGCTTCCATATTAACATACCTCCATTAAAAAAGTCCGTTGCCTCGAAGAGCAACAGACCTTTCTTAGTAAGCATGCTTATTATTCCAGCGTCTGCCTTCTTCCATCTAGACTATAACTATCGGTAGCTTTACAGCATTCAACCACTCGCGTGGCTCGCGGACTTGCACCGCCGGTCGGGATTTTCACCCTGCCCCGAAGACAACTTGTATTATTTTTGATTACGTTTACATTCTAATCCACTTGCTTGAGTCTGTCAACTTCTTTGCGGTTTAATTCCCGGTACTGTCCGGATGTAAGGCCTTGCAAGTCCAGGAAGGAGTAGCGTTCTCTGGACAATTTGTCAACCAGGTGATTGACAGCTTTAAACATTTCCTTGACCTGGTGGTAGTGGCCTTCATGGATGGTCAGCTGGACGATCTGGGTCTGGGCCCGGGGATTGGTCTTCAAAACCTTGACTTGGGCCGGCTTGGTCTTGTAGCGGCCGATCTGGACCCCCTTCTTCAAGGCCTTGATTTCATCTGGCTGCAGAATGCCCTTGATCTTAGCCACGTAGACCTTGTCAACTTCGTTTCTCGGGTGCATGAGTAGGTTGGCCAGTTCCCCGTCATTGGTCATCAAGAGCAGGCCGGAAGTGTCGTAGTCCAAGCGGCCAACCGGGTAAAGGCGGTATGGCAAATCAGTAAAGTAGTCTGCCACCGTCTTGCGGCCCTTGTTATCCTTAACCGCGGAGATCACGCCCCGGGGTTTGTAAAAAAGATAAGTATGGTGGCTTTCTCTTTCAATCGGCTGGTTGTCAACAACAACTTGTTCAATCGAGCTGACCTTGGTCCCCAGCTTGGTTACCACTTGCCCGTCGACTCTGACCCGGCCGGCCAGGATCATTTTTTCCGCTTCTCTTCTGGAAGCGATCCCCGCCTGGGCGATCACTTTTTGCAAACGTTCTTCCGCCATTATAAATCCTCCATCTTCTGCAATGCTTCATCAGCCGTGCCGTTTTCGGCAAACAGGTCTACCTGGCCGTCGGCATCAAAGCTGCTGTCTTCAAAATTCTCAATTACCGGCAGATCCGCCAGAGACTTGTAGCCAAAGTACTGGAGGAAATAATCGGTCGTCACGTACAGCTTGGGGTGGCCCGGGGCGTCCTTAACCCCCTGGGCCTTGACCAGGCCACGCCAAACCAGGGTCTGCAGGGCACCAGAAGAGTTGACCCCCCGGATTTCATCGATCTCAATTCTGGTAATCGGCTGCCGGTAGGCCACGATCGCCAGAATTTCCAAGGCTGATTGGCTGATATTCTTGGTCAGGTCCTTGTTGAAATAGGCTTCAACCAGGTCGCTGACTTCCCCGCTGGTCGTTAATTTATATTCGTCGTTGATTTCCAAAAGCTGCAGGCCGCAGTCCGGATCACTGGCCAGTTTTTCCTGCAGCCTTTTGGCCAGACTCTCAATTTCCGGGTCCGCCAGCTGCAGCAGGTCCCGCAGCTGCTCTTTCTTGATCCCGCCGTCGCCGGCCATATAAAGGAGGGCTTGCAGCTTGGCTATTTTACTCGTCATGCTTGCTTCTCTCTATTTCCAAGTCGCCAAAGCGGCGCTTTTGCCTAACTTTCAAGTACTGGTCCTTGGCCAGTTCCAAAATTGCCAAAAAAAGGCCAACCAGGTCGGCCAGGCTTTCCACCTGGTCAGTCAAGGCAAAAAAGCTGACCCGGCCCTGCTGCTCTAAAACTTCCTTCAGCCAGGCAATCATTTCCTGGATCGGCCGGCCGGTCAAGGTCACCTGGGCATGGTCGTTCCTTTTCTTAAAGCGGCGCATA
The DNA here is from genome assembly GCF_001808415.1 of Lactobacillus sp. HMSC08B12. NCBI lineage: Bacteria > Bacillati > Bacillota > Bacilli > Lactobacillales > Lactobacillaceae > Lactobacillus > Lactobacillus sp. HMSC08B12. The sequence goes on from NZ_KV793208.1 coordinate 30,637, forward strand.
GCCAAAATAAAGCTGGCCGTCAGGTCCTGCTGGCTGATTTGCCCTAAAGGCAGGGGCTGAACCTTGGCCCCTACAGCCACGCTGGGCTCCTTGGCGGCCAAAACTGGTACCTCGTCATTTCTGACCTTGAAGTAGGCCGAAATCTTTTTAAAGACGGAATACTGAACCAGTTGCTCAACCAGTTCTTCCCGGGGGTCGGCAAATTCTTCTTCTGTCTCGACAAAGTCGTTTTTCGGCAGCAGATACTGGGACTTGATCCGCAGCAGGGTTGCCGCCATCACGAAATATTCCCCGGCTAGTTGCAGGTTCAGCCGCTGCATCTGCTGGAGGTAGTCCAGGTACTGCTGGGTAATCCGGGCAATCGGGATGTCATAGATGTCTAATTCCTGCGACCGAATCAGGTGGAGCAAAAGGTCCAGGGGGCCTTCAAAATTCGGCAGCTCAATGGTCATGCCTTCATTCATCATTGTTCAAGTACTTCATCAAATAGGTATATTCCGGAACCGTCATTACTTTTTGCTTGCCAGCTTCCTGGGCCAGTTCCCGCATGATTTCCGAAAAATGCTCATCATCCCGGAAACCCGGTGCTAAAGACAAATAGCGCAGGACCAGGCAGCCGGCCCCGGTCTCGCAGCCCGCCAGGCCGACGATGTTTTGGTCCTCGTCCCGGTAAAGGTAGAGCTGGTGGGCCGGGTCTTCAGCGTAAAGCTGCATCTCTTCCTTCAAATTCTGCAGGTTCTTGAAATCCGGCAGATAGGACAAGAGGCCCATGGCGACTTTTTCATAATCTTTCTTATATGGTACTAGCATATGATCGCCTCTAAATGCGGGGATGGGTCTTTTGGTAGACGTCCAGGATATGCTTCTGGGTCAGATTAGTATAGATTTGGGTCGTGGAAATGTCAGTATGGCCCAGAATTTCCTGGACCACCCGCAAATCCGCCCCATGCTCCAGCAAATGGGTCGCGAAGCTGTGGCGGAGGGTGTGGGGAGTCACATCCTTGGCAATGCCGGCCTGCTGGCAGTACTTCTTGATCTTCTGCCAGACGGCCTGCCGGGTCAACTGCCCGCCCCGGCTGTTCAAGAACAGGTAATCGCTGCTCTTGCCCCGCTTTAAAAGCTGCTGGTCCCTGACAGGCAGATAGCGCTTAATCCAGTCTAAGGCCAGGGCGCTCACCGGAATAAGCCGTTCCTTGCTCCCCTTGCCCAGGACTTTGATCAGCTGCAGGTCGGCATGGACATCGGCTAATTGCAAGTTGACCGCTTCGCTGACCCGCATCCCCGTCGCGTAAAGCAGTTCCACAAGGGCCCGGTCGCGGATTCCTAAATCCGTAGTCAGATCTGGCTGCTCTAAGAGCTTGCCCACTTCAGCCTCAGTCAAAGCCAAGGGCATCCGCTTCTCCCGCTTGGGAGCATCAATCTGGCTCATGGGGTCCAGGGCGATCAGCTGCTGGCGGACCAGCCACTGGTAAAAGCGGCTCAGGGTCGACACCAGCCGGCTGATAGAGCTGTTAGCCTTGCCCAAGTCCCGCTCTTTAGCTAAAAAAGCATCGATTTCCACGGCTTCCAGCGGCCAGGCGGGCATCTGCTCTTCTTTGACAAAGGCCAGAAACTCCAGCAAATCCTGCTTGTAGGCCGCGATGGTATTCGGACTGAGTCCCCGCTCAATCTGGCTGTAGCGCAGATAATCGTTTATCTGCTCAGCGAGCTTATTCATCCGCCTCATCCTTAATCAGCTTGATCGTGCCGGCTTCCTTGTCCTGGCTGACCAGGCCCCGCTTGATCAAGTTGCCTAAGGCCCGCTTAAAGGCAGACTTGGAGATGCCGAAATAGTCCTTGATGGCCTGGGCCTCGCTCTTGTCGCTAAATGGCAGGGTCTTGTCGCCCTTGCGGCGCAAAGACATCATGATCATAGCCGCGTCATCGTCAATTTCTTCAAAAGACCGGGGCAAAACGCTCATGTTCAAGCGGCCATACTGGCTGACCCCGATTACCCGGGCCTTTACTTCCTCACCCAGCCGCAGCGGCTGCTGCATTTGAGATTCATGGATGAAGCCCAAATAGTAGTCATTGGTCAAAACAAAGCAACCCAGGGACTTGCTGGAGTATACCCGGGCCAGCAGGTTCTTGTTGACCAGGTTGTTGGGGAAACGGACAGCGATTTGGTCAAAGACGTTTTCGTCAGCGGCCTTGGCCCAGATCCGGTCCTTGTCATCAGTTTCCAGCCGCACCAAAAGACGGTCATCTTTTTGCGGCCAGCGGGCCGGGTCAAGTGGCAGGTCGTCCAGGGACATAACTATATCCTTATCAGGCAAGCCAACGTCCAAAAAGACCCCCAGCCCCCGCTGGACCCTGGTAACCGTGGCCCAGCCGTATTGGTCAGCCTGGGCAAAAGGCAGGAACTGGGTCATTTCCCGTTCATGTTTTTGGTTATCATAAATAAATCCCGTGATTTGCCCGCCAATTTCCGGCGTCTCTTCCTGGGTGATTTCTTCTTTCTTCAATTTGAACGTTAAGCCATCAATCTGCACGAAATAGGCTTCAGCGTTGCTGTCAGTGATTTTACCGGTCCGGATTTCTCCAAGCATAGTCTGCCTCCAACTTTACATAATTCTAATACTAGTATACGGGAACAAAGAAAGAAAATAAAGCAATTAACAATAGTTTTTCTGCCAGTTCGCTGATTTTTTTCAATTCACGCATATTTTTTTCTATTTTAAAGCAAGTTTTGACCAAGTTCTTTAATTAATCTAGGTAATCAACGAAAAGGAGGCTTACATGACCAAGAAAAAACACCTTTACGAAGTTGACCTGATGCGCTGCTTCTTTATGTTCGGCATCGTGCTCAACCACGTGGCCAGCACATTTGCCGCGGCTTTAGGCAACAAGGCGACCCCTGCCGGCCGCTTTTCAGTATCAATGCTAATTTCCCATAAATTACTACTCAAAGTGCTCTATCAGTTGATATATCAACCTTTTATAGGATTTCGTTGGGTTTAAGTTACAACTCAAAAAATATTATCCTAAACTTCGAAAAAGACCGTAATAGTAGGCTTCTTAGACATTGAGTTGTAAAATCCTGGGAAATTAGCAATCAACCCACTTGATCCTGCACTTTCCCCGCTTCGGCTTTATGTTCATCACCGGCCTGGTTCTCTTTTTAGGCTACTGGGGCCGGCCTAAAAAACAAAACTGGCCGGTCTTCTGGAAAAAGCGCTATATCGGTAGCGGTATTCCCTACCTCTTCTGGAACGGCCTCTTTTTGGCCTTTCTCTTGCTGACCAGCGGCTCTTTTAGCTGGAACAAGTGGCTGACCGGCTGGCTGGAAGCCATCAGCAAGGGCAACCAGTTCTACTTCAGTCCACCCTCCTGCGCCTAATCGCCGGCCTGGAAGCACCGACAGCCGGGGAAATCACCATGAACGGACAAAAATTATCCGGCCTCAACCAGCAGGCCCGGGTCATGTTCCAAGATGATCGCCTTTTGCCTTGGAAGACCGTCCTGGGCAACCTGCTCATGACCGGCAATGACCCGGACAAGGCCAAGCGCCTTTTAGCCCGGGTGGGCCTGGAAGAATACGCTGACGCCTACCCGGCCACCCTGTCCGGGGGGGCAGAGACAAAGAGCTGCTTTAGCCAGAGCCCTCCTGTCCTCTCCCCAGCTCCTGCTTTTGGACAACCCCCTCGGAGCCCTTAATGCCTTGACCAGATCCAAGATGCAGGAGCTCATCCTCCAGGTCTGCAAGGAAGAGGGCATCACCACAGTGCTCGTTACCCACGACGTCCGGGAAGCCACCATCATGGCCAACAAGATCTGGGTCATCAAAAACCAAGGGATCGCGACAGAAATGATCAACGACTTCCGCGACCAAGACGATGACCAGGCCCAACTGGCCAAGGACAAGATCTTCCACGACACCTTGCAGATCATCTTAGGTGAAGATGACCTTGCAGCTTAACAATTAAAAAAGTGATAATTTAACTCTAGCTCAGCTGGAGTTTTTTAATGCGCTTTTTCCTCCCTGCTAAACAGCCCATATCGGTCTTCTAAGGTCGGCTATTCTTTTTGGGTAGATTAAGTTTGCAGACGATTTAAAGCGGCTCAGCAGTTTAAAATACCTCTTCTGCCTTAGCTATATTCAAGGCAATCATTAAAGAAAGCAGAGAAAAAATTGGCAAAGAAAAAGAGCTCAATCGATTGATTGAACTCTTTTTTCTGTGGTTGTCAGACTTGCAATCCTAGATTACAGGTTTGAAACTTCACCTTGGTAAATTGCGCCGCGACGTGCGTCAACAGTCAAAGTTGAGCCGTCAGCGATCTTTGAAGTTGCGTCAGCAGCACCGACAACAACTGGAATGCCGAGTGATACGCCGACAACAGCTGCGTGGCTGGTCAAGCCGGAAGCTTCAACGATCATACCGCTGGCCTTCTTGATAGCTGGCATGTAGTCCTTGTCAGTAGTCTTAGCTACCAGGATGTCGCCTTCGTGAACCTTAGCGTTGGCTTCTTCAGCGCTGTTCGCAACAACAGCCTTGCCGATAACTGAGCCAGTGCCTACGCCCAAACCTTGAGCAAGTTGGTTGCCGATGATTTGCAGCTTCATCAAGTTAGTAGTACCTGATTGGCCGAATGGTACGCCGGCAACGATGATTACCAGGTCGCCATCCTTAACGAAACCGTGTTCCTTAGCTACGCGGGCAGCTTCTTCGAACATTTCGTCAGTGTTTGAAGGTTGCTTTGCCAAAACTGGTTCAACGCCCCAAACGATACCCAATGAGTGTTGGATCTTTTCATCGAAAGTCAAGGCAACGATGGTTGCGTCTGGACGGTACTTGGAGATCATACGAGCTGAGTAGCCGGAGCTAGTAGCAGTAATGATAGTCTTAACGCCCAGTTCTTGAGCAGTGCGGACAACTGATTCACCGATAGCTTCAGTAACGTTTGAACCCTTGTATTCTTCAAAGCGTTGCAGAGCCAGAGTGTTCCGGGTGTCCATTTCCTTTTCAGTCCGAACGTTGATGTCGTGCATAGCTTGAACTGATTGTACTGGGTACAAACCGTTTGCTGATTCACCTGACAGCATAGTTGCGTCAGTACCGTCAAGAACGGCGTTAGCAACGTCAGTCACTTCGGCACGGGTTGGACGTGGGTTTTCTTGCATTGAGTCCAGCATTTGAGTAGCAGTGATAACTGGCTTGCCCAAAGCGTTGCACTTCTTGATCAAAGTCTTTTGAACAAATGGCACGTTGATGAATGGGATTTCAACACCCATGTCACCACGGGCAACCATCAAACCATCTGAAACTTGCAAGATTTCGTCGATGTTGTCAATACCTTCTTGTGATTCAATCTTTGGGAAGATCTTAACGTATGATGCGTTAGCTTCTTCGCAAAGTGCGCGAATGTCAAGAATGTCTTGAGCCTTACGTACAAATGAAGCAAAGATGAAGTTAATACCGTGCTTCAAACCAAAGCGGATGTCGTCAGTGTCCTTTTCAGTAATCCCTGGGAGGCGGATTTCAACACCTGGAGCGTTAACACCCTTCTTTGAGCCGATGACACCAGTGTTTTGAGCTTCACAAACCAATTCGCGCTTTTCTTCGTCCTTGGCCTTGATAGTCAAACCAACAGCACCGTCGTCGATCAATACAGTGCCGCCTACGTGAGTGTCGTCGAACAGACCTGGGTAGGTAACGTGGATCATGTCCTTGTTGCCGGCCTTGGTTGCGTCCATTGACACGCGGATTTCGTCACCAGTGTTGATAGTGAACTTGCCGCCTTCTTGGTCAGTGGTTCTGATTTCAGCACCCTTGGTGTCCAAAGCGATGCCTAAAAGCTTGCCAGTCTTCTTTTCAACTTCACGAACCATGTTCATTCTTGCCAAGTGTTCTTCGTGGTCACCGTGTGAGAAGTTGAAGCGGAATACGTTTGCCCCTGCTTCGGCTAACTTGGTAATAGTTTCAATATCGTTTGAAGCTGGCCCTAAAGTACTAACAATCTTCGTTTTTTTCATCTTGAAAAAATCTCCCTAAATCAAAAACTATAAAAATAACTATCTTGATAAATCTGCGTTGAGCTTTAACAAGTCATAGTCACCCTTGTGAGACTCATCAAACAAATCAAGGATGTCGTGTGAAGTAACCTTGCCGTTTTCAATGCCGACAGCCAGGCCGCCCTTGCCTTCCAAAAGAAGGTGAACGGCTTCACTGCCCAGCTTGGAAGCCAGCACCCGGTCAGAAACAGTTGGCGTGCCGCCCCGCTGCATGTGACCCAAAACATTGGCCCGGACGTCGAAGTCACCATACTTCTTCAGTTCAGCCATGAATTGGTCAGCGGTCATTACGCCTTCAGCAACGACTACCAAACCGTGGTCCTTGCCGCTTTCCTGGGCTTGCTTGAGCCGGTTGGCGATTTCTTCGACATCATATGGTCTTTCAGGAATGACGATCGCGTCCGCCCCGCAGGCTACGCCGACGCGCATAGCGATGTCACCACAGTTGCGGCCCATTACGTTGACAATGAAGACCCGGTGGTGGCTGGAAGCAGTGTCACGGATCTTGTCGATCGCGTCCATTGCCGTCATGCAGGCCGTGTCATAGCCGATCGTGGCATCCGTGTAAGGGATGTCGTTATCGATCGTGCCTGGCAGGCCAATTGAGTTGAAGCCGTGGCGGGTCAGCTGCAGGGCGCCATGGTAGGAACCATCCCCACCAATAACGACAACAGCATCGATGCCGTGCTTCTTCAATTGCTCAATACCAGCCAGCTGTCCTTCTTCTTCTGCAAATTCAGGATAACGCGCAGAGTAGAGGAAGGTACCGGAAACATTGATCAAGTGGGCTACGTCTTCACTTTCCAATGGGAAAATGTCGCCCGCAACCAAACCTGCAAAACCGTATCTGATACCGAAAACTTCCAAACCGTTCGCGATCGCGACTCTGGTTACGGCTCTTACGGCTGCATTCATACCAGGGGCGTCACCGCCGCTAGTCAAAATACCAATCCGTTTCATGAATTCACCTCATCATGATTTAAATTGTGTAATATCTCACATCACATAAATCATAACATTTTTCCCGCATAAAGTCTTGTAAAATCTGGTTTAAATTCGATTTTTTCAGACTTTCGACCTGTTAGGGCTTACAAATCCCAGCCTGGCGTTTATTATTTATTTCACTAGGAGAGATTTTTTTCAAAAAAGCAAATTGGTCAAGTCGTTTTCAGCGCAAATTTACCTGCTTCATGTCCCAAATTTTGAAGTCCAGGATCTCTCTTTGGCCTAAAGCTTCCAGCTTGAGCAGGTAGTAGTCATTTACCTGTAAATTCAAAGTTAATTTGGCCAGTTCCCCGGCAAAAAGCCAGCACCTGTAGCGGCCGGAAGAATCAGCCAGAATCAAGGTCGCCATCTTCCGTCCCCGCTTGTCTTCCTGGTAGCGGACAGCCAAAAGCTTGGCCAGGGCCTGGCCCCTTTCTTTAACCTGGAAGTCGCCTAAGCGCTTGGTCCGGTAGTGCTGGTCAAAATAACGCTCAAGAGCCAGGTCCTTAGGCTTGACGGTAACCGGCTTGACTTCTTCAGCCTGCTCGAGCTGCTTTAAGTCCAAAAGGCGCAAATCCTGCAAGATCAGCTGGTAGCCCCGGCTGTCCTTTTGGTCTTCTTTTTTGTCAACTTGCAGGAGGTAGACGGCGTTTTCTTTCAGAATTTGGGCAAAGCGGCGGTACTGGCTGGTAAAAATGGTCACCTTCTCGCTGGTCTGTCCGTCGCTAAAGACGGCGTTGCTGCCTAACTCACCGGCCCGGGCTCCCCGCTTGACCCGCCAGTCGTTTTTCTTAATGAACTGGGCAAGCACCTGCCCGGTCTCGTTTAAGGCAAGACCAGCAAAAGGCTTGGCCCCATAACGCTTGGCCAGGGCCTTGCCGGCAATTTCCAGGGGAGATGCCGTTACGGCAAAGCCCATGGCTCTTTCTTCCATAGCCACCTTTTCTGCTGGCGTCGGCATTGGCACGTTTTCTTCCTTGGCGGCCAAAAAGTCCTGCAAGACCAGGCTTTTTTGCGACAAGCGGGCAGTATTGAGCATGTTGCCGCAGTTGACCAAAAGACTGGCCCGGTTGGGACTGACCTGGTCAAAGAGGCCGGCTTCGATCAAGGGGACCAGCTGCTTTTCTTTCAATTCCTTGGTATCCAGCTGCCGCAAAAAAGCCGGGAAGCTGGTTACTGGCCGTTTTAGGGCCAGAAGCTGGTCCAAAAAGGCCGGCGTAATCCCCATAATGTCCTTTAAGCCCAGGTAGATCCGGCCTTCAAACAAGCGGGCCTCTGCCTGGCTCAAGTTGATGTCGGGCCCCAGGATCTCAACGCCGGCCTTTCTGGCCTGGCGGATGATGGCCCCTTTTTCCTTGCCCCGGCTGGCCCTGAGCTTTTCCAAGTAAAACTCCCTAGGGAAATGGACGGACAAGAAGGCCTGCCAGTAGGCCAAAAGGGCATAGGCGACGGCGTGGGAGTGGTTGAAGCCGTAGTTGGCGAAAGGCTCGATTAAGGCGTAAACTGCCTCGGCGGCTTGCCGGCTGTGTCCCTTTCTGACAGCGCCAGCGACAAACTTGCCCTTTTCTTCGGCTAAGAGGCCAGCCTGCTTTTTGGAAATCGCGTTCCGGAAGACGTCAGCCTCCGCCAGGCTGAAGCCCGCGAAAATCCGGGCTGTCTGCATGACCTGCTCCTGGTAGACGAAAATACCATAGGTCGGTCCCAGGACTTCTTTTAAGCTGGGGTCAGGATACTGAACCGGGCTGGTCCCGTTTTTCCGGGCGACGTACAAGGGGATGCTGGCGATCGGGCCCGGCCGGTAAAGGGCCACGGCGACGGACAAGTCGTCAAAAGTCCGGGGCTGGATTTTTCTTAAGACCTCCTGCATCCCGCTGGAATTAAACTGGAAAATCTGCTGGGTCTCCCCGCGGGCAAAAAGGCGCAAGGTATCCGGATCATCCAGGGGCAGCCGGGTCAAATCCAGGGGGCCGCTGGACTTTTGAATCTCTGCTAAAACGCCTTCCAAAAGTTCCAAATTGTCCAGGGTCAGAAAGTCGATCTTTAAGAGACCATACTTTTCAACGTACTTTTTGGTCTGCTCAACCGTCCACAGAGGGGCTTCTTTCCCAGTCATCAAGCCGATCTGCCTGGATAGGGGCTCTTCACTGATGACCAGGCCGGGAGCGTGGGTGCCCGTGTCTTCCGGCAGCCCTTCCAGCCTTGCGGCGGTTTGATAAAGAAGGCGGGTCAAGGGACTGGCAGCGACCAGGGCCTTAAATTCAGTCTGCTGGCCAGCTTCGGCCAAAGTTTTGGCTGCCCCCATGGCCTGCTTGAGGCGGGCGATAGCCGGCAGGGTTAAGCCAAAGACCTGGCCGGTCCGCTCAAGGACGCTTTTGGCCTTCATGGTCGTCAAGGCCAAAATCCGGGCCACCAGGTCAGAGCCCTCGCCAAAGCGGGCTTTAGCACCGTATTTTTCCTGCACGTAAGCAAAAGCCAGCTTTCGTCCGCTCGTGGTAAAGTCCAGGTCGATGTCGGGCATGTCGGCCCGGGCGGGGTTTAAGAAGCGCTCAAAGAGCAGGTCGTATTTTAAGGGGTCAATTTGGGTAATGCCTAAAGCATAGGCTACCAAGGACCCGGCAGCTGACCCCCGGCCCGGGCCGACCAGGGCGCCTCTTTGCCGGCAGTAATTGACGATGTCGCCGACGATCAAAAAGTAGTCAGCAAAGCCCATCTGCTGGATGACGGCCAGTTCCTTTTGCAAGCGGGCGTGGTAAATTCCCTGCCTAAGGCCTAATTTTTCCAGGCCAGCAAAAGCCAGCTTTTCCAAATATTGGTCGGAAGAAAGTCCTGTTGCTTGCGGAAAGACCGGCAGCTGTGGCTCCTTAAAAGGAATCTTAGCATGGCAGCTGGCCGCGATCTTGCCGCTGTTGGCCAAAGCTTCTTCTAAGCCCATTTCCCGGCAGGCATCTTCCAGGACAGGCGCGGGCCGCAGCCAATGTGACCCCTGCCCCTCCGCCATCAAGGTCAGTTCATGCTCATCCAGGACCCGTCTTTCCTTAATGGCCTGCAGGACCTTGCAAAGAAACTGGTCGCCCGGGTCTAAGTAGCGGACGTCCTCAACAACCGTGATGGGCAAGGCTGAAATTTCTGCCAGCTTTTTGACATAGGCATCATAAGCGGCCGCGGATTCAGCCGGGTAAACGCCTAAGTATAAGGGCAGGCCTTTTGGCAAAAAGGCCTGGAGCTTTTTAACATATTCCTCACCACTGTTCCTCAGTTTATTAAGCTGGCGCAGTTCGCTGGTCAGCCCGGCCGGCACGATCACGGTCAAGTCAGACAATTCGGGCAGGTCAGACAGGCTAGGCGCCGGGCCGGCAAGGTCGCCAGAAGCGATATTTAAAAAGCTGGATAGGCGCATCAAGGACTGGTAGCCTTTTTGACTTTGAGCCAAAAAGACCAGGTCATATTCTGCTTCTTCCAATTCGACTCCCTTAAAGCGGCCCTGCAGGCCCAAAAGGGGCTTGATCCCTGCTTTTACGGCTTCCTGGTAAAAGTCGGCCAGGCCAAAAGTTACATTGATGTCCGTCAGTGCCACGGCGCTATAACCCCGCTCTTTTGCCCCCTGGACCAGGTCAGCCGTTTTCATTGGGCTGGCCAGAATGGTATTGGCCGAAATCGTCTGCAATGCTGCTATGTTCACCTTGCTCGCCCTGCCTTTCGCTTTTTGCTAGTTATTTTAATTATAGCAAAGTCCTTTTTCCACCAATTGAATTTGCTTGCCGATTCTGGTAAAATGCAGAGCGAAAGAAGGAAGATACTATGGGACGTTACATTGTTTGCATCGTCTGGGGGATGATTTTTACTTTCATCATCGGCTTTATCGGAGCCCCTCTGACCCAGAGCACCTATAACCCTGTTACCTTGTTGATCGTCGGTGCCGTATTTGGCCTGCTGTTCTCTTTGACTATTCCAAAGATCACGGCCAGGTCATACAATGACGACTCCGCGTACAGCAAATAAAACAGAAGACCACAGTGGCTAGCCTAACCGGCTAGCCCTTTTTGTTGTAATTTTTCTATCCACGGGCAAAAGATGCTATGATTTACCTAGTCTAATTTTATTAAGGAAGTTGACTAATGAAAGATAACCTGATCGTTTTTAAAGTAGGAACCTCCTCGCTGACCAGCCCGGCCGGCGACCTGGATCCGGAGAAGATCAAAAAAATTACCCGGCAGCTGGCCCAGCTGCACCAGGCCGGCTACAAGCTGGTCCTGGTAACTTCAGGATCCATCGCGGCTGGCTTCCGCCGGCTCGGCTTTGACAAACGACCCAGGAAGGTGGCCAACAAGCAGGCTGCGGCCGCTGTCGGCCAGGGGCTCTTGATCGAGGAATACACCCGCAGCCTTTTGGTCCAGGGCGTGGTTTCCGCCCAGATCCTCCTGACCCAGGACGACTTCGCTGACCAGCGCCGCTACCAAAATGCCCAGACAGCCTTGAACGTTCTTTTGAGCCGGCGGGTCATCCCCATTATCAACGAAAATGACACCATCGCCATCGATGAACTGAAAGTCGGTGACAACGACACCCTGTCAGCCCAGGTAGCCTCCCTTTTAAAGGCTGACCTCCTGGTCCTTTTGACAGATGTGCCTGGCCTGTACAGCGACAACCCCAGAAAGAACCCTGATGCCCGGCCGATCCCGATCATCAACGAGATTACCCCGCAAATTTTTGCAATGGCCGGCGGGACCGGGTCCAGCAATGGAACCGGCGGCATGGCCACCAAGATCAAAGCCGCTGACATGGCGACCAAGTCCGGCGTCCCGGTCTTCATCTGTTCAGCAGACTCCACTGCCCTGGTTGACGCCGTTCACCAGAAGAACCAGGGGACCCTTTTTACAGCCAACGAAAATGCCTTCAACCAGAAGAAGCAGTGGCTGGCCTTCTACGCCCCGGCCAAAGCCCGGGTCTACATCGACCACGGAGCCGTCCACGCCATGGCCAGGGAAGGCTCCAGCCTCCTTATTTCCGGGATCAAACAGGTCCAGGGCAACTTTAAGAAAGATGACATCGTGGAAGTCTACAGCTTGAAGAGCAAGAAGCTGATCGGCAAGGGCAAGGCCCGATTCTCCCGGCCTGTTCTTGAAGAAATTCTGGAGCAAAAGCACCCTGAAGGCATCTTCATCCACCGTGACGACTGGGTTACCACCCTTTGATTTGAGAAAGGAAAAAGAAAATATGACTGAAAGCTCAACTCAGCAACTGATGGACAGCCTGCTGGCAAACAAGGCGGCTGTCAACCTGGCGAATACTGCCGATAAGAACGAAGCCTTGGCCTTGATGGCTGACAGCCTGCTGGATCATGAAGCGGAGATCATTGCTGCCAACCAGCTTGACCTGGAAAAGGCCAAGGGGCAGATTCCTGACGTCATGCTGGACCGGCTCCGCCTCACCCCAGACCGCTTAGCCGGCATGGCCAGCGGCATCCGGGCCTTGATCGACCTGCCAGATCCAGTGGGCCGCCTTTTAGGCGAGCACACGGCTGACAATGGCCTTAAGATTGAAAAGCGGTCCGTGCCTTTTGGCTTGATCGGGATGATCTATGAAAGCCGGCCAAACGTCACTTCTGACGTGGCGGCCCTGGCTCTTAAGTCCGGCAATGCCGCCCTTTTGCGGTCCGGCAAGGATGCTTTTAATTCTGCTAACGCCATCATGCAGGCCTTAAAGGCGGGCTTAGCCAAAAGCAAGATCTCCCCAAAGGTGATTGAACTGGTGCAAGACACCAGCCGGCAGTCTTCCACCGAAATGATGACGGCCCGGGGCAAGATCGACCTCTTGATCCCGCGTGGGGGCAAGGGCTTGATCAGAGCGGTTGTTGACAACGCCAAAGTTCCGGTAATTGAAACCGGGACCGGGATCTGCCATATCTATGTCAACAAGGCCGCTAATTTGGACGAGGCAGTCAAGATCACGGCCAATGCCAAGATGAGCCGACCATCAGTCTGCAACGCTGCTGAAGTCTGCCTGGTTGACCAGGAAGTTGCCGCTGACTTCCTGCCCCGTTTAGCTGCAGCTTTTGCCGGCAAGGTTGAGATGCGGGCTGACGAAAGAGCCAAGGAATTTTTGCCAGAAGCTAAAGCAGCTGGCCCGGACGACTTCGACACGGAATTTTTGGACTATATTATGGCTATCAAGGTCGTAGACGGAATTGAAGAAGCGATTGACCACATCGCCAAGCACTCAACCCACCACAGCGAAGCCATCGTGACTGAAGACCAAGCAGCCGCTGACCGCTTTACCCAAGCCGTCGACTCAGCCGCTGTTTACGTCAACGCTTCTACCCGCTTTACCGACGGGGGTGAATTCGGCCTGGGCTGCGAACTGGGCATTTCCACCCAGAAGATGCACGCCCGGGGGCCAATGGGTTTAAACGAACTTACCAGCTACAAGTACATCGTCCGTGGCCAGGGCCAGGTCAGAGAATAGCAAGGAGTTTTTTATGAAAGTTGGATTTATCGGTTTAGGCAACATGGGAAGCGCGATCGCCAGAGCAGTTGCCAAGTGTGATGACGTCAGCCTGCTTTTGAGCAGCCACAACCCGGAAAAAGCCGGCAAGCTGCAGGCGGAAATCGGCGGCCAGCTCTTAGACAACGCGCAAGTTGCTGCTGAAAGCGACGTGGTCTTTTTAGGCGTCAAACCTTACCAGGTGGCCAGCACCATCAAGGAAATTGGTGAAAACAGCAATAACGGCAGCATCTGGATCTCCATGGCGACCGGGGTCAGCCTGGAAACTTTGGCCAAGCTTTTGCCCGGCCACGACCTGGTCAGAATGATGCCCAACACCCCAGTAGCCATCGGCCAGGGCATGACCAGCTACACCAGCCAGAGCAGCCAGGCCAAAGATGTCTTCAAGGAATTAATGGCTCACTCCGGCAAGGTCGTGGAAATCCAGGAAGGCTTGATGGATGCCGCTACGGCAGTAGCTGGCTGCGGTCCGGCCTTCGTCTACCAGTTTATTGAAGCCCTGGGCGACGCTGGCGTGCAAAACGGCCTCTCCCGCTCCCAAGCCATTGAAATGGCCGCCCAGACGGTTTTGGGCTCAGCCCAGATGGTCCTGGCGACCGGCCAGCACCCGGCCCAGCTCAGAGATGCCGTAACTTCACCAGGCGGCTCAACCATTGCCGGCGTCGTTGAACTGGAGAAGAATGGTTTCCGCTACGCGGCCATCAGCGCAGTTAACGCGGCTCTTAAGCGGAACCAGGAATTGGGCTAAAGAGCTAATAAATATGATAACAAAGAAATACCCACTGAAGATTTGCTTTCCTTCAGTGGGTATTTTTTCGTAAGTTTAATGGCTGGTTTCGACCATGATATAAGACCGGTTGTTGTAGAGGTTTCTTGACCGAGAATATTCAAGGTTGACCCCGGAATTGGTCCAGACGATCTGCTCGATTTCCAGAATCGGCGTGCTTTCGTTGGCCCCAAGGTACTGCCGGTCATATTTATCTGGCAGATCAGCCTTGATCCGGCGGAAGACCCCGCCAAACTTGATATGCAGCTTCTTGTGCAGGTAAGAATAGATCGACCCTTCCAAGATCCTTTTGGACAGGGCCGGCACCGGGCTGACCGGCATATAGGTATGCTCAATCACCAGAGGCTCGTCGTCCAAAAGGCGTAAGCGGATGATCTCATAAACCGGGTCATTTTCATCCAGGTTCAATTTCTCGCACAAGTCAGCTGACGGAAAGGCTACTTCAAACTTGATAATCTTGCTGCTCACCCGGTCACTGCCGTTTTCAGCCGACAGGCCGGCAAAAGAATTGACGGGGGAGTCATGCTGGCCCAAAAGGGTCAAGTTGGACAAGACCTTGGTTCCCAGGCCTGACTCCTTGTAAACAAAGCCTTCCTGCTCCAGCAAGTCCAAAGCGCTCTTGACCGTAATCTTGCTAACCGAAAACTCCTAAGCCTATGTATTAATAGTATGGCGTCTATTATTTTTAGAAAAAATTAAATATTTTCTTACATCAAAGCCTGATCGTAGATGGCCCGCTGGCCGCCGACATACTTTGGCCGGCGGCGGGCACAGATGATTCTGGCCTCCCCGATCTTGTCCAGGGAAATTCTTAGGGGAACGACCACCGGATGCAGGTGCATCCCAATCAAGGTACCGCCAATGTCAATCCCGGCTTCCCCCCGGGCAGCAATGTCTTCTACAAGTACCGCATTTGGCATTTTCTGGTAGGCTACGGTCGCGAAGGCCCCGCCGGCATGGTTTGGCTGGGGAATGGCGTTGACCTGCTCTAAGTCATACTTTTCCATCGCTTCCCGGCTGACCACCAGGGCCCGGTTCAAGTGCTCGCAGCACTGGGCGGCCAGGAAGATCCGCTTTTGCTCCAAAACTTCATTGATCCCCTGGTAAAGGGCTTCAGCAACATCAGTGCTGGTATTGGTGCCGATCGCCTCACCTAAGACCTCGCTTGAAGAGCAGCCAACCACGAAAAACTGGCCGGCCTTGATCCCGGATGCCTCGACAATTTCACTGACGGCCTGCTTGGCCTGCTTTTGAATTTCTGCTAAATCCATCTTTTTCCTCCAATCTTGTTTCTTGCTTTGCTTGCTGCCTTTATTGTAACTCAGTCAGCAGATTCTGCCGCGAGCATAAGCAAATCTGTTAAAATATAGAAAAAATAATAAAAATTTCTGTTCATAATTAGTGAGGTGTTCATTGCCATGCACAAACAAAGTCTGGCCCTCAAATTTTCTTTTGTCTTTGTCGTTCTTTCAATAGCTATTTCCCTGCTCACTGCTGCCTGGCAATTAGCGCAAGGCAAGTCCGGTAGCCTGCTCCTGGTCCTTGAGACCGGGGCTGGCCTGCTCTTGGTCCTTTTGCCGGCCCTTTTGAGCAAGTGGCTTCGCTTTTACCTGCCGGCTTTTTGTGCCTGTACGGGGTGGCCTTTGCCGTCTTCTGCGGGGTCCTCTGGGAATGCTATGAGTTTACCTGTGACGGTCTTTTCGCCATGAACCTGCAGCGCTACCTGTCAGCGGGCCGGGCTCTTGCCGGCCGGGCGGCCTTACTGGACACCATGGGTGACTTGATCGCCGACCTGGCCAGCAGCCTCCTCTTCAGCTGCTGGAGCTACTGGCAGCTGAAAAACGACCGCTCCTGGCTCAAGACCTTCTTTTTCAAGAAATACAGCCCGGACGACTAGGCAAGCGTCCGCCTGACCGCCGCTAGCAAGGCCTGCTGGGAGAGGTCTTTCTTTTTCAAACTGTCTAATACATGCCGGTCAATCGTTCCCTTCGTCAAAAGATGGTGAATGATGACCGGCTTTTTCTGTCCCTGCCGGTAAAGGCGGCCATTCATCTGCTGGTACTGCTCCAGGCTCCAGGGCAGGGTAAACCAAATCAGGGTGTGGCCCCCTTCTTGCAGGTTAAGGCCCGCCCCGGCGCTGGCCGGCTGGACCAGCATGACAGGGATCTTGCCCTTGTTCCAGCGGCGGATCATGCCAGGTGAGCCGTCAAAAAGCTCAGCCTTGACCCCGTTTTTCCGGTAAAAGGCTAAAAGGCGGGAGGCGTCTGACTTGAAATAATAAGCGACCAGGCTGGGCGTAGCCGTATTGCTGGTTAAGTAGAAGCAGCTTTCTATTTTTTCAGCAAAAATCTCCTGGTAATGCTCCCCGTCTTCTTCATAGATGGCACCGCTGGCTAGTTGCCGCAGGCGGCCGGCTAAGACAGCCGCGTTATCGGCGCTAATCTCCTGGCCAGGCAGGTCCAGGACCTGGTCTTTTTTCAGCTGCTGGTAGCTCTTTTTGGCCCTTGGAGGCATTTCCACCCAGTCCAGGCTCTCTGTCAGTTCCGGCAATTTCAGCCGAGTATTTTTCATGGAGATGACGATATCGTCGATGGCCTGGTAGATTTTTTCCTCACTTCCTGGCAAAAGCCGCCACTTGACCGGGTGGTTGTTGACCAGCAAGGTCGGCTCAAAGTACTGCTGCCGGTAGGCCGTGATGCTCCTGCCCAGCCGCTCTCCCTGGTCCAAGAGGTAGATTTGTGACCACAGGTCCTGGAGGGAATTAGGCGCCGGGGTCCCGGTCAGTTCAATCAGGCGCTGGATCCTCCCCCGCACGCTCTTTAAGGCCTTGAAGCGCTGGGAAGCCGGTGACTTGAAGGACTGGGACTCATCGATTACCACGTTTTTAAAAAGCCAGGGACCCAGGTCAACCAGCTTGCTGACCAGGTCCCGGCTGGCAAAATACAGCTGCCAGTCACCCTTGGCGGCCTTGGCCGCGGCAGCTTCATAGAGCTCTTTCCGGCCAGCTGGAGTCAGCTGGCGGCCTTTTTCATCGGTCAAAAAGGACTGGGTCTTAAAAGGCAAGTTCCACTTATCAATCTCATCTTGCCAGGTCGACTTAGCCACGGTCTTTGGGGCGATCACCAAAATATGCCCCTTCATCCCCTCTTCCCGCAATTTAGCCAGGGCAGCCAGGGTCGTCAAGGTCTTGCCCAAGCCGATATCCAGGAAAATCCCGCAGTAAGGGTGGTCCATAATAAAGTTCATGCTGTAGAGCTGATAGTCATGCAGGGGCAAAGTCTGCCCGCCCAACTTAACCTGGGCATCAACCATTTTCCCAGCAAAAGACTCAGTCTTTTCTTTTGCTCCTTTTGCTTTTTTAGCTCCTTTAACTCCTTTAACTCCCTTTACTTCTTCTGCTTTATTTGCGTCATTTGGCTTTTGGGCAGCCATGATCACCCCATCCAGCTGCAACTGCCAATTGCCATTTCTCCCGGCTTGGCTGAGGGTCAAGGTCACCACTTTCCCGGCCGGGACTTCCTGGCCAAAAATCTGCTTGAGCCTGCCGCCTTCTTCTTTGGCCAGCCAGGGCAGGACCCCTTCGGCCGCCTCAAAAGAAACAATTGCTCCCGGCAAATTCTTTTCTAAATGGCCGGCAACCAGCTCCCAGTCTTTCAAGGTCACGAAAGCATAGGGCTTTTGGTGGACAGGCAGGCCGGCTAATTTTTCCGCTGCCTGCACCTGCCGCAATTCTTCGGCTGAAACGAAGGAAGTCAAATGGCTCTTAACCACTTTCCCTTGCACGCGCACATTTTCTCCTGGCATACTCCACCTCCTTAAATCGCTGCTTTTATTATGCCACAAGGGCATGAAAAAAAGGCCTGGCGGCCTTTTTCTTCGTTATTCGTTACTAATAGAAGCGATAGTACTTCTTCGTGTCGACCTTGACCTCTCCTTGAGTCAGGTATTCGCTGAACATCTGGACATAGTCCTTGTCCAAGGAGAATTCGATCTTGTCCAAGCTGTATTCCGGGTAGAAACCGCCCCCGTTGGCCCGGTAGTTGTTGACGGCCAGATGGTAGACCTGGTCATCTTGAATATCCTGGCCCTTGAACTTCAGCTTGGTCAAACGCTGGCCGACCGGCTTGGAGAGGTCAGCCTCGTATTCCAGTGGGTAAAAGACGTCAAAGTGGTAAAGTTCCGGTTTTGGCTTGAGGTAGCGGTCGATAAAGTGGATCTTGCCGTTTTCGTCTTTTTCCAAAAAGCTGGCCGTGTGCTCTACAATGTGACGGAGCTGCTTACCAGTCAATTTGACGCTGACCAATTGGTTGGCATATGGGTAGTTCAAAAGAATGTCCCGCATGGTTACCGTCTTGCCAAAACCCTTGGCCACGTCATTCATCACAGCCGTGGCTGAAAGGTCAGCGTGGGTGAAGTAGAGCTGCATCTGCTGGAGCAGGTTGATGAAAGGTGCCCCTTCAATCCGGCCCTTGTTGGCATCTTCAATCGGGGCTGGCTGGTCCAGGTGGGCAATTGGCTGGTCAAGCCATTTCTGGGTGGCTAGATCGAGCGGCTTAACGATTTCTTCAACTTCCGGGTCTGATGCAAAGTCCTTGGTGTCGATCAATTCGCTGGTAGCTTCTT
This sequence comes from Lactobacillus sp. HMSC08B12, assembly GCF_001808415.1. Classification (NCBI taxonomy): domain Bacteria; kingdom Bacillati; phylum Bacillota; class Bacilli; order Lactobacillales; family Lactobacillaceae; genus Lactobacillus; species Lactobacillus sp. HMSC08B12. The sequence continues at coordinate 49,584 of NZ_KV793208.1, forward strand.
TGACCTTGTAGCCTGCTTCCGTCTTTTCCAGGTCCAAAACGACTTCCGCAATCGCCTCGCCCCGGTAGCCCGGCTGCACGCAAGGCTTGCCGGACGGGCTGATCATGTTCAGTCTCCGGTGCTGGTGGCCCGTCAGCATGACGTCGACTTCCGGGATCTCAGTCAGAATCCGGTAGCCTTCGTTTTCCCCGTTGTGCGGTTCAGTTGCTTCCCCGCTGGCGATGTCACTTTCAAAGCCGCCGTGGTAAAGGACGGCCAGGACATCGACTTGCGGCTTGATGATCTTGGCAAAATGAGCGATCTGTTCGTAAGCAGACTTAAAGGCCAGGCCCTTGATCCGGTCAACTGCTTCCCAGTGAGGGATGTACTGGGTGGTAATCCCCAAAACGCCAACCTTGACCCCGCTTCTTTCCAGGATCACGTAGTCCCGGCCCAGAGTCGGCACCTGGGTTTCGGTATCCAAAATATTGCAGTTAACGAATGGAGCCTTGTTGTTGTCCACATAGTAGGCCATGTATTCCTGGCCAAAGTTAAAGTCATGGTTGCCTAGGCAGCGGACGTCGTAGCCGACCGCGTTGTAAGCAGCAGTAAAGCGGGCCAGGTTGTCCAGATTCTTGCTGCCATGGGTGTAAGCAGCCAAAGGAGACCCCTGCAGGCAGTCGCCGGCATCAGTCACGATGACGTGGTCTGCCCCCCACTTGGCCTTCTCCGCCTTGATAGCGCTGGCTACCCGGCTAAGGCCGTAAGGAGCGTCGTAGTCGCCCGTGCTCTGGTAGTCAGTTGGCAGCAAGTAGCCGTGGGTGTCGCTTGAATGTAAAAAAACCAGTTTCATTCTTCGAATTCCTCAATCCTAATTTTTGGCATAAAAAAAGACACCAGAAAAACAGGTGCCTTTTAAATTAGTCGTTATCGCTAGCGCTGTTTTCGCTGACTACTTGACGACCCTTGTAGTAACCCTTAGGGGAAACACGGTGGCTCAAACGGTATTCACCAGTAGTTGCGTCGTAGTGCATTGCTGGCACGCTGAGCTTCAAGTGAGCGCGACGTGAACGTTTCTTTTGCTTAGAAGTATGTCTTGCAGGAACTGCCATTTATAACTGATCTCCTTTATTGTAATATCACAGTATCAGGTCGGTGACCTAAATACTCAAGTAATTAAATAATACTATTGCCTGGCAAATAAATCAAGAAAAACCTTACTTTATTTATTTGCGGGAGGCAAATTCAAGCGACAATTTGTCCCCGATCCCCGGGAACAAGTTGTACAATTTGGCCAAAGCCGCCAGGCTGACCGGGAGGTTGAGCTCACGCTTGTTTGAACCGAAGTAGTGGACTACTTCCCAGGCAACGTCGTCCGGGTCAAGCATGAAGGCCTGGACATTCTTGACGTACTGGCCGCTTGCGTCGGCAATGTTGAAGAAGTTGGTGTAAACCGGACCCGGGTTGACGGTCATGACCTTGACGCCAAAAGGCTTGAGTTCAAGGCGCAGAACGTTGGAGAACTGGATTACGGCTGCCTTGGCGGCGCTGTAAGCCGCTGACTTGGTCGTCGGCACCTTGCCGGCCATGGAGCCAAAGTTGATGATCTGCCCGCTGCCCTGCTCCAGCATCAGGCGGCCAAAAAGCCGGGTCATGTACATCAAGCCCAGGACGTCAACTTGGAACATTTCCGTGGCGTCTTGCATGTCAGCTTCCATGAATTCCTCAAACTTGCCGAAACCAGCCGCGTTGACCAGGTAGTCGATGTGCTTGACCTTTTCCTTAACTTCGGCAAAAGCCGCTTCGATGTCGCTGGCCAGGCCCAGGTCAGCCTTGACGGCGAAAGCTGCTGAAGCAGACAATTCCCGGGCTTCAGCAGCGATTTCCTCCAGCTTGTCCAGGCGGCGGGCCAGCAAAACAACCGTGGCGCCCCGGCTGGCGCTTTCCAGGGCAATTGACCGGCCGATCCCGCTACTGGCCCCGGTAATAACTACAACTTTATTGCGTAATGAATCACTCATCTTTATCACGTTAACCTTTCATTGGAACTACGAACTTGTCCAGGTCCTTGGCCAAAGTCGTGGCCGGGAAGATCTCCCGCGCCTGTTTGACCATCTGGCTGGCCAGAGGGCCCACGTAGCGGGCCGAAACATGAGTCAGGTATAAATGCCCGACATGGCAGGCGCTAGCCGTCTCAGCGGCTTGTGTGCACGTTGAGTGGTAATAGTCCCTGGCCAGCTTACCTTCGCTGGCGTCAAAGGTCGCTTCATGGACCAAGACATCAGCATGGTCAGCCAGGCGGCGGATTGACGGCGTTGACCGGGTGTCGTAAATCACGGTCACTACCCGCCCCTTCTTGGCCGGGCCTAAGAAATCCTTGCCGTTCAACACCGTGCCGTCAGCCAGTTCAACCTGCTCACCCCTCTTTAGTTTACCAAGGAGCGGGCCGTTTGGCACTTTAAATTCCGCCAATTTGTCCATCAAAAGCTCACCGGCCTTGTCAGCTTCAACCACCCGGAAGCCCCAGCTGTCGATCCGGTGGTCCAGCTTTTCAGTATAAACCTCAAAGCCCCGCTCACTGACGATCTTGCCGCCTTCTTCCAGGGTGACGAATTTAATTGGATAAGAAATCTTCGCTTTTGAAATCCTGAGAGAGGTCTTGACGAACTGTTCAATCCCTGCTGGCCCGTAAATGGTCAAGGGGCCGACGTCGCCTTGAAAGGACCTGGTTGACAAGAGGCCCGGCAGACCGAAAATGTGGTCGCCGTGATTGTGCGAGATAAAAATCTTCGTGATTTTGCGCAGGCGGATATTGGTGCGCAGAATCTGGTGCTGGGTTGCTTCCCCGCAGTCAAAGAGCCAAATCTCGTTCAGCTCATCCAATAGTTTTAAAGCCAGGCTCGAAACGTTCCGTAGCTTTGACGGCTGGCCCGAGCAGGTGCCAAGAAATTCCAGTTCCATTTAACTCCCATTCTTTTCCAAACAAGTATAAAAAGGCTAATTCGATCCGCTGGCGCGGACCATTTCTTTGACGATATAAGTGCTGTAGTAGTTTTGCCCCACATTATTCGGGTGGGTCTTGTCGTCGTAAAACCAGCTGGACTGGCCGTGGGCGTAGCCGTACCAGTCAATGACGGTCAAGTTCTTGTACTTCTTGGTCAAGGCCTGCAGCTGCTGGTTGACCTGGTTTTGCCAGGACCGGGTTGGCACGACGACATTGATCCAAAAGAGCTGGCGCTTCGGCCCGACAATCTGCATGATTTGCTTGACTTCGTCATCAGTAAAAGGCCCGTTGGTCCCCAGGCCAATCAAGACATTGTCCTGCAGCTCACCTTTTTGGGCATAAGACTGCAGCAGCTGGGGGGCCACGTTGGCCTGCCGGGAAACCGTGGCGTCAATCACGGCGTGCGGCAAAAGCTGGTGCAAGATGTCACTTGAAGAAGCCATGACCGAGTCGCCAATGGCCGTCACCTGCAGCTTTTGCGCGGCTTGCAAGTCAGCCTGGCTGATCCCGTACTTCTCAAATTCCTGGTTGACCTTTTTTCCGCCGCTCTTAGACTTAGTCGTTTTTGACTTGGTCTTGGCCTTGGAAGTCTGCTTGCTCTTCTTGCTGGATGACTTCTTAGCCGCTTTTCGCGAGCTCTTGATCGATTCCAGGGCCTTCTTGTTCATCTCAGCCTGCTGCTTGGAGTTGTCATTGATCGTCTTGATCAAAGCCCCATCCTTGTTGTCAGCCTTGGCCAGCGGGGAGAAGATGATCCCGCCGCTGCCGATCAAAAAGACCAGGAAGAAGGCCGCCGTCTTCAGCCAGTTTTTGGACAACTTGACTGGCCACTGAAAAAGCTTGGTCAAGTTGTAGCGGATGCCTTCGCTGGTGTAGCGTTTTTTTTCAAAAAGACGGTAAGTAATTTCACTGATCAAGAGGATCAAGACAATCTCGGTCACCCGGTAAAGAGTCACATGGTCGGCCAGGTCGCTGACCCGGCTTTCGAAAAAGATCATGACCGGGAACTGGTAGAGGTAGATTTCATAACTTCTTGACCCCAGCCAGTTAAAGACCGGGTTGGTCATCAGCCGGTTCCAGATTCCGACCGGAGCCGCGATTACCGCCGCGAAAACCGTCACGAAGAAGCTGAAGATGAACATCCCACCATAATATGGGAAAGCGGTCTGAGCGTTCATCAAAGGCGAGAACATGAGCAAAAGCATCCCAAACAGGGTCGCCAGCCCCGTCCAGTTGAGAATCACCCCGTCTTTTTGGGTAAAGCGGTTGTCCAGCTCTTCAAAAGGCCAGAGAACTGCCATGGCGCTGCCCAGGCCCAAAGAGAAGAAGCGGGTGTCAGTCCCGTAGTAAATCCGGCTTGTATCCTGGCCCGGCCGGAAAAGCAGGGCCATTTCCAGAGCGGACAAGACCGACAGGCCCACCAGAACCCAGAAGATATTCCGCCGCTTTTTGGCAAATTTGACCAAGAGGGCCATCACCAGCGGCCAGAGCAGGTAGAACTGCCAGTCAATCGCTATCGTCCACAAGTGGGTAAAAGGCGATTCATTATTGGCAAAACGCTCAAAGTAACTCTGCCCGTTGAATATCTGCCACCAGTTATATACCCCCAGCAAGTTGCTGGCGACAATCTGGTAAAGCTTGTTTAAAAGGTTGCGCTGAAAGAGCACGATATATGCGCTGGTCAGCCAGAGCATGGCGATCAGCGGGGGATAAAGACGCTTGAAGCGGCGCTGGTAAAAGGACTTGATGTCAAAATAGCCCTGATTGCGGTAGGCAGCCATAATCTGGTTGGTTACCAGATAACCGGTCAAAACCAGAAAGACCGGCACGCCCAGGTAACCTCCGCCAAAGTGGTCCGGATCCAGGTGATACAAAATTACCCCGATTACGGCCAGGGCCCGCAAGCCAGCATAGCCAGTAATATATCGTTTCTTCATTTTTTCAATTTTCTAACTTTCGTTTCTCTATTCTATTTTTGCAATCTATCCCTTATTGCACGAATTCAAAGCTGAAGTCGCCAATGTAAACGTCGTCTCCATCGACAGCGCCTTGCGCCCGCAGTTCATCATCGACACCCATCTTCTTCAAGCGGCGGGCCAGGCGCATGATCCCGTCCTGGTGGTCCAGGTTGGTCATGGCTACCAGGCGTTCAAGCTGCTCACCGTGAATTTCAAATTCGTGGTCAGCCAGCTTTTCAACCGTGAATTCCATCTTTTCAGGCCGGTGGTACTTGTAGGTCTTAGTCTTGACCTCTTCCTTGGGCTTAACGGCAGCTTCAGCCTCTTGGGCCTCAACCTCGCTGACCAGGTCAGCCGCCCGACTCATCAAGCGGTCAACGCCCTGGTGGGTAACGCTGGAGAGTTCGTAAACTTCCTGGTCAACCCCATGCGCGGCCAGGTCCTTCTTAAACTGGGCCAGTTTCTCATCGGCGCCTGGAATATCCATCTGGCTGGCCACGATGATTTCCCGCTTGCTGGAAAGGTCATCTTCCGTGTATGAGGCCAGTTCGTGCAAGATGGTCTCATAGTCCTCGTAGGCATCCCGGCCGTTGTTCGGGTCCATGGACACCATATGCAGGATAACCTTGGTTCTCTCCACGTGGCGCAGGAACTGGATCCCCAGCCCTACCCCCTGGCTGGCCCCCTTGATCAGGCCCGGCAGGTCGGCCATGGAGAAGTCCCGGCCGTCTGGCAAAAGAACCATGCCTAGGTTTGGCTTCAAAGTCGTAAACTGATAAGCCGCGATCTTTGGCTTGGCACTGGTGACGACTGACAAAAGGGTTGACTTGCCGACAGACGGGAAGCCGACCAAACCGACGTCAGCCAGGACTTTTAATTCCAAACGCAGGGTCCGGAATTCACCCGGTTCCCCGTTTTCAGCGATTTCCGGCGCCGTGTTGACGCTGGTGGCAAAGTGGATGTTGCCCCGGCCGCCCCGGCCGCCTTTAGCGACGACCAGTTCCTGGCCATTTTCAACCAAGTCACCGATTTCTTCACCGGTGAAAAAGTCATAAACGGTCGTGCCGACCGGCACCTTCAGGTACAGGTCTTTGGCTGCCTTGCCGTATTGGGCCTTGATGCGGCCGTTTTCGCCCGGCTCAGCCTTGAACTTGCGCCGGTAGCGGAAATCCATCAAGGTTCTGAGGCCGTTATCGGCCACGAAGATAATGGACCCGCCCCGGCCGCCGTCACCGCCAGCTGGTCCCCCGTTAGGCATGAATTTTTCATGGCGGAAGGCCACCATGCCGTCCCCGCCCTTTCCGGCTTGGACTTCAATTTTAGTTTGATCAACAAATGTTGAAGGAGTTGGCATTCTTGTTTTTACCTTTTCTTTCTTTCGTTAATTGTTACCATTTAATCATAAGCTATTTTGCCCAATAGCTAAAGGGAAATTTTGACTGCCTGCGCCTGGGTTAAAGTCAGTCCCGCCTTGCGCAGATCATCAATAGAAGCTTCCTTGATCTTCTTTAAAGAGCCAAATTCCCGCAAAAGCTTGGTCCGGCTCTTCGGCCCGATACCTTTGATCGAGTCCAGCCGGCTGACCAGGGAGTTTTTCGCATGGGTCTGCCGGTGGAAGGTGATGGCAAAGCGGTGGACCTCATCTTGAATCCGGGTCATTAAGTAAAAGCCTTCTGACTTCGGATCCATTGGAATCAGCTTGAAAGGCTGGCCCTTAAACGGGTCACCGTACAAGAGGTGGTTGGTCCGGTGCTTGTCATCTTTAACCATCCCCGCTACCGGAATATCCAGGTTCAGCTCGTTTCTTAAGACGTCCTCGCAGGCTTCCACCTGGATCTGTCCCCCGTCCATCAAGATCAGGTCCGGCATTCTTTCATGCTCTTTTAACAGCCGGCTGTAGCGGCGGCGGACGACTTCCCGGGTGTTGCCGACTTCATCGGCGCTGTTTTGGTGCTCAACTTCCCCCTTCAGCTTGAACTTCCGGTAGCCGGTCTTAAAGGGTTCTCCGTCTTTAAAGACAACCAGGGCCGAAACCGGGTCTGCCCCTTGAATATGGGAGTGGTCAAAACTTTCAATGTATGACCCGTAAGGCAGACCCAGGGCCTTGAAAATTTCTTCCTGGGCCCCTTTAGTCTTGCGCTGGCCGAGCTCCAGCAGGCGGAATTTGTCATCCAGCTTCAGCTGGGCATTTTCCCGGGCCATCTCCATCAAAGAAGCCTTCTGCCCCCTTTGCGGGGTCCGGACCTTAATGCCGATGGCCGCGGCCAGTTCATCCTGGTCGATGCCTTTTGGCACCAGGACTTCCCTTGGCTTGACCCGGTTCTTTTGGGCGTAGAACTGGGCAATAAAGGACATGAATTCGTCTTCTGGGTCAGTTTCATCAGTCAAAGGGAACATGTGCGACTCCCGCCGCAAGAGCTTGGCCTGCCGCAAAAAGAAGACCTGGATGGAAATCCAGGACCGGTCCACGTAATAGTTGAAGATGTCTCTTTGGGTATGGTCATTAGAGATGATCTTCTGCTTTTCAACCGTTTCTTCAATATACTTGAGCTGGTCCCGGAGTTCCCCGGCTCTTTCAAATTCCAGGTCAGCTGAAGCTTGCAGCATCTTATTGGTCAAGTCTTTCTTGACCTCCTGGATGTCCCCGTTCAAAAAGCGCTTGATCTTCTTGATCTGCTCGTCATATTCGCTTTGCGGCACTTCCTTAAAGCAGCTGCCCAGGCACTGGCCCATATGGTAGTAAAGGCAGGGCCGGCCGGTATAGCCGCTGCAGCGGCGTAAAGGGAAGACCTTCTGGATGAATTTTAAAGTCGCGCTAGCCGCGTAGACGTTGGGGTAAGGGCCAAAATAGTAGCCCTTGTCCTTGTAGACGATCGAGGTCAGGCGGGTCTGGGGATTTTTCTCATTCGTGATTTCGATATAGGGATAGCCCGTCCCCGACTTCAGAGCCACATTGTAATAAGGCTGGTACTTTTTGATTAGGGTGACTTCCAGCAAAAAGGCTTCCTTGTCAGAATCCACCACGATGATGTCATAATCGGCAATATTCTTGACCAGCTCGGCCCGGCGGCCCTCCTGGCTGCTCTTGAAGTAGGACCGGACCCGGTTTTTCAAGTTTTTGGACTTGCCAACATAGATGACCTTGCCGTTGACGTCCTTCATCAGATAACAGCCGGCCTTTTCCGGCAGCAATTTCAATTTGTTTTCAATCAATTGACTCGCCATGTCTGCCTCCCCGCGATCATTTACCGTACGATTTTATCACGAAAAGTGCTATTCTAACACCGATCCGCCTATAATCGCAAAAATATTTTAATGATTTTCCATGACCAAACCGGGGCAAAATAAGGTCCTCTTAACAATAATCCTTTTATAGCTAGTCTTGTTCTACTTTTAGTCCAAAATAAACTTTTTTCTCGGAAAGCGGCTGCCTTTTGTCCCTGCATCACGTATAATAATATTGTTACGACTATAGGATTTAGGAAGGTAAGATTTCATGAAGAACTTCTACTTGAACCATGACAGCAACATGGATGACTTTACTTCACTTTTGCTCATGCTTTTGGCACCAGACATCAAGCTGATCGGGGTCGGGGTAACCGACGCCGACGGCTACGTTGAACCAGGCGTTTCCGCTTCCCGGAAGCTGATCGACCGCTTCAACCAGCGCGGCGACAAGCTGGAAGTGGCCAAGTCCGACTCCCGGGCAGTCCACCAGTTCCCGGAAGCCTGGAGAGTGTCAGCTTTTTCCGTGGACCACTTCCCGATCTTGAATGAAAAAGGCACGGTTGAAACGCCAGTTGCCGCAAAGCCGGCCCACCTGGACATGATCGACAAGATCCATGCTGCTGACGGCCCGGTTACCCTGGTCTTTACCGGTCCGCTTACTGACTTGGCCCGGGCCCTGGAAATTGACCCAAGCATCCAAGACAAGATCGAGGAACTTTACTGGATGGGCGGGTCTTTGAACGCCCACGGTAACGTTTATGCCCCATGCGCTGACGGGACCCAGGAATGGAATGCCTGGTGGGACCCGGAAGCCTGCAAGACGGTCTGGGACTCCAAGATCAAGATCCAACAGGTCGGCCTGGAATCAACCGAAGAACTGCCTCTGACCGATGAAATGCGCCAGCACTTTGCATCCAACCGCAAGTACCCGGCCTTTGAATTCCTGGGCTATGTCTACGCCCTGGTCAACTCCTTTGAAGTCGACTCAACTTACTACCTCTGGGACGTTTTGACCACCATGAGCGCCCTTTACCCGGAAATCGCCACGACCCGTAACACCAAGTCTGACGTCTACACTGACGGCGACCGGGCTGCCCGCTTCTTTGAAACTGAAAATGGCCGGCCAATGACCCTGGTTACTTCCGCTAACTACGACAAGTTCTGGGAACGCTTTGACGACCTGTGCGAAAAGGCCAAGCTTTTCTAAAAAATAAAGCAGTAATAACGATTAAAACCTTCAGAAGATTTCCTTCTGAAGGTTTTTTATCCATATTTTTTGATTACGGCCAGCATGGCCTTTCCATAGTTGGCCAGTTTGGCATCCCCGACCCCGCTGCACTGGAGCAGCTCTTCCGGCGTTTGCGGCTTCCTGGCTGCCATATCCCGCAAAGACAAGTCGGAAAAGATGACAAATGGCGGCACTCCCCGCTTTTGGGCCAGGATCCGGCGGGCCTTTCTGAGCTCTTCAAAGAGGACCTGGTCACCGCCTGTTTCAGCAAGCTGCTCGCTTTTGACTTCCTGGCGCCTTTTGACTCTGGCCTTGCCGTCCAAAACGTCCCAGCCCCGGTTGGTTACATGGACCAAGGGATAGCGGTCCCCCACCAGCTGCAGGTAGTCCTTTGAAACCAAGTAGTCGACCAGGCTGCTTACATCAGCCTGCTTTTTTCCCTTGAGCAGGCCGTAGTGGACACACTCATCAGCCCTGATCTCACTGATCTTCTTGACTTTGGACCCAGTCACGGCCTGGGCAACGATTTTTTTGCCATAGCGGCCGTCTAAGTCATAGACCATGCCGATGATAGCCTGGGCTTCGGCCGTCACGTCCTGGAAGTCGCCGCTGTTTAAGCAGTTGCTGCACTTGCCGCAGGGCGGGCAGTCCTGGCCAAAGTAGCGGACGATAAATTGCTGCAGGCACTCATCTGTATTGGCATAGTCGCTGATCGTCTGCAGCTTTTGGTACTGGACCTGCCGGTAGGACTCATCAGCTTCAAAATTGTCGATAAACCAGCGGAACTGGCGAAGATCACTGGGGTGAAAAAGCATCACGGCCTCACTCTCCAGACCGTCACGGCCCGCCCGGCCGGCTTCCTGGTAATAGGCCTCCAGGTTTTTGGCGCTGTTTGCGTGCAGGACAAAGCGGACATTGCTCTTGTCGATCCCCATGCCAAAAGCATTCGTAGCCACGATCAAGGGAATCCGGTCATACTGGAAGTCGTCTTGGACCTGGGCCCGTTTCTCATTGGATATCCCGGCGTGGTAGGCGGCAACGTTAAAGCCCTCCCGACGCAAAAATTCGGTCAGCCCCTCCACCTTTTTCCGGGTGTTGGAATAAATAATGCCCGCCTCACCCCGGTGCTGCTTCAAGTAGTTGACGATATAGGCCCGGCTGTTTTTCGGCGCGTTGACCAGCTTGAAGTGGAGATTTTTTCTTTCAAAACTGGTGATGACGAAATTCTCCTCGGAAATGTCCAACTGCTGGCCGATGTCCTCCCTGACCGCCTTAGTGGCCGTAGCTGTGAGGGCCAGAACATTGGGATGGGTATGGAGGGCATTGATCCCGTCCTTTAGCTTCCGGTAGGCCGGCCGGAAGTCATGCCCCCACTGGGAAATGCAGTGGGCTTCATCGATGGCGACCAGGTTGACCTCCAAAAAGTTGAGCTGGTAGCGGAAATAATCCATCTCCATCCGTTCCGGCGTCACGTAGAGCAGCTTGATTTTCCCTTCATAGCAGGCTCTTAAGATGGGATTGACGTCTTCCTGGGCTGTGGAGCTGTTAAGTGCCGCGGCCGGTATCCCGTACTCGCGCAGGCTGTCAACCTGGTCCTTCATCAAGGAGATCAAGGGTGAGATCACCACAGTCGTACCGGGAATCATCAAGGCCGGGATCTGGTAGCAAAGCGACTTCCCGCCCCCGGTCGGCATGACTGCCAGGACATTTTTCCCCTGGAAAACTTTTTCAATAATTTCTCTTTGGCCCGGCCGGAAACTGTCATAGCCAAAATACTTCTTTAAGACCTGCTGTGGATCAAGCAAGCTCTCTACCCCCTTTAATTCGCTTTACAGTAGCTAACACTTAATGATAACAAAAAAAGATGCAAAAGCATCTTTTAGTTGACCCGGTTGACCGGCACTCCGTCGACCAGGAAGGAGACAATATTGTGGCTGGCTTCTTTCAAGACGCTGCGCCGGGACTCCCGGGTGGCGCTGCCGGCATGCGGGGTCAAAATCACATTGTCCAGCTGGCAGAATTCCTCGTTGAAGTCCGGTTCTTCTTCAAACACGTCCAGGCCCGCCCCGGCAATCCGCTTGCCCTTTAAGGCCCGCAAAAGCGCCGCTTCATCGACCAGGCTGCCCCGGGAAGTATTGATCAAAAAGGCCGTCGGCTGCATCATGCTCAAGGCTGCTTCATCAATCACGTGGTAGGTTTCCGCCGTGGCCGGAGCGTTCAAGCTGACATAGTCGGCCTGGCTGAGCAGGTCGGCCAAGGGCACGTAGCTGACTCCCAGGGCCCGCTCTTCATCTTCCGGCAATTGGTGGCGGTTGTGGTAGAGAATGTTCATCCCGAAGGTCCGGGCATAGCTGGCCAGGGTCTTGCCGATTCTCCCCATGCCGAAGATCCCCAGGGTCTTGCCGACCGGGCTCTGCCCCTGGTTTTCGAGCAAGCCTGTGTCCAAAAACTTCCCTTGCCGCATCTCTTGATTGTAGAGGGCCAATTTCCGGCTGAGAGCCAAAAGGAGGGTAAAGGCCATTTCCGCCGTCGGCTGCATGACGCTGGCCGGGCAGTTGGAGACGATGATCCCCTGGCTGCTGGCATAGTCCACGTCGATATGGTCATAGCCAACTCCGGTCGCGGAAACGATCTTGAGCTTTTTGCCCGCGTCCAAAAGTTCCTGGTCAACTGGCAGCTTGCCGGTGATCAGGGCATCAAAATCCCCTAGGTTAGCCAGGTACCAGTCCTTGCCGGCACCTGCCGGAGCAAAGGTCACTTCACATACTTTTTCCAATTCGGGCAGCTGCTTGACCGCCAGGCCCGCCACCAAAACTTTCGCATTTTCCATCTTAAGCATCTCCCTCAAACAGCGGATCGCGGCTGGCCCTTAAAGCCGCCACGTGGTCTGCCTTGAAATAAACTCTTTCCGCGTTGCCATAATAAACATCAGCCAATTCCGCTTCTGAAAAAATCCCTGCGTCTTCCAGCCAGGAATAAAGCTGGCCGTAATCATTGAAAGTGGCTGGCCTGGCTGCTGTCGCCGTAGTCCACGGCCACCGCGAAGCCTGGGTAAGAACTGAGATAGTCCAAAATTTTGCCCAAGCGGTCGTCTTCTGCCAAGTCAAAAGGCAAATGGTAGCCCATAAGGCCGCCGGCCTGGCTGACTTCCAGTTTCAAAGCCCGAAAGCCCAGGTCTTCAACATGGCGCTTGACGATTTTTTCCGCTTCACTGGCAAAGGGATCAACGGAAAAAGCCGGGGCAAAGCGGTCCGGGGCGGCCTTGGCTGCCTGCCAGCTGTAATAATTTTGAAAGCCATACAGGCTTCCCTGCAAAAGGACTGCCTTGGCCACATCATGGTCTTCCATTACTTTCCTGGCAGCGTCTGCTCGAAAAGCGTCATCACCCCAGCCGGCGGGAAAGAGGCTGGTCTTAAAGCCGCTGTCCCAGACAACCAGGCCATTTCCCAAGGCATTGCTGCGGCCATTGCCCTTGTAGCTGGCTAGGTCCCGCACCAGGTGCAGGTGGGCATCAATTTTCTTCATTATTCGTCTTCCAATCTTTTTCGCGAAACTCTTACCCTTATTATAGTGAAAGCGGTTCATTTTAGCAAAAGTTTCAGAAAAAAATAAAAGGTCTTTCACCAGGTAAAAGGCCTCTTACTTCATTTCTTTTAATTCTTCTTTTCTGCCAGCCTAGCCAAAGTCAGTTCGAGCAAGCGGTCAGCCACGGCCTGCTTGCTCATCCGCGGCCAAGGGTCCAGCTCCTTGCCTTGTTCCAGGATCGTTACCTGGTCCTCGTCGCCGCCAAAGGCATCCCCGCTGACGTCATTGGCCACGATCAAGTCAGCGCCTTTCTCTGCCAGCTTCCGGCTGGCATTGGCCAGAAGGTCATTAGTTTCAGCCGCAAAGCCGATGACCACTTGGTCCGGCCTTTTCTTTTGGGCCATTGTCTTTAACAGGTCCGGATTCTTGACCAGCTGCAGGGTCATTTCCTCTACCCCGGCCTGCTTCTTCAGCTTGTGGTCAGCGGCTTCCTTTGGCCGCCAGTCGCTGACGGCTGCCGCCATCAACAGGGCATCAGCAGCCGGGAAAAGTTCTTCCAGCTTCTCCAGCATGGCCTGGGCCGACAGGGCGGGATGGAGGTGAATCCGGGCATCCCTTGGCAGGGAAACTGAGACGTTGCCGTAAATCAAGTCCACCTCGGCCCCTCTTTTGGCCGCGGCCTCTGCCAAGCGGAAGCCCATCTTGCCGCTTGACCGGTTGCCGATAAAGCGGACCGGGTCAATAGCTTCCAGGTTGCCCCCCGCAGTGACGACAATTCGCTTGCCTTTGGCTGGCAAGTCAAGCTGGTCATTAACCCAGGCCAGGATCTCTTCAGCTTCCGGCATCCGGCCCTTGCCGGCATAGCCTTCAGCCAGTCGGCCCACGGCCGGTTCCATGATCCGGTCGCCGCCCTCCTTTAACAAGCGGAGATTGCGCTGTACAGCAGGATTTTCCCACATATGGCTATTCATTGCCGGCACGATCAAGCGCGGGCAGTGCAATGCCAAAAGGGTGGTTGAAACGGCATCATCCCCGATCCCCTGGGCCAGCTTGGCCAAGATATTGGCATCAGCCGGCACGACCAGGGCCAGCTGGCTCCAGTCAGCCAAGTCGATATGGGCGATTTCCGCCTGCCGGCCTGGACTGAACAAGTCGTCTAAAACCGGCCATTTCGTTAAGGCCGCCAAAGTTGCCGGACCAACAAAACGTTCACTCTTGGCCGTCATCGCTACCCGGACTTCATGGCCCGCCTTCTGCAGGCCCCGGACAACGCTCACGGCCTTATAGGCAGCTATGCCGCCAGTCATATAGACCGAAATTCTTGCCATTATCGCTCGCCTTAGTAGATTTTGCGTTCCTTAACGATGGCTTGTGCCCAGTCCGCGAAGCTGGCAGCTGCTTCAGCGTCCTTCAAGATAACCAAAAGAGTATCAGTCCCGGCGATCGTGCCGACCACGTCATCGTTGTCAATATCGTCAATTAATCCTGCCAAAATTGGCGCGTAAGTCAATTTCATGCTGGTTTGAATGACAACGGTAAACTGAACGGCAGTTACAGTTGCCACCCGTTCGCGGATTGCGTCTTTCAGCTGCCTTTCCCGGTTAACAGCAGCTGATGGCGCCTTGACGTAGTAGCTGCGGCCGTCATCATCTGGCACTTTGCTGATGTGCAAGGCGTGAATGTCCCGGGAAATAGTAGCCTGGGTCGCGTTCGCGCCATGGGCTTGCAACAAGAGCAGCAATTGTTCCTGGGTTTCAATCTTGTTGGTCTGAATCAGTTCGTAAATCAGCTGTCTTCTTTCTTTGTAGTTCATAATTATTGCCCCTTAATATTATATTTAAGCGTTTTAGATACCTTTAATTTTAACGCACTTTTATATTTCAATAAAGCTGTTATTTAATTCTTCTTGAATTATCCGACTTTCTTCGATCAATTTTTCTGCAATTATCCCAAACAACATTGACTTAGCCAATAAAAAATGCCTTGAAGCAAGTTCAAGACATTTAATATCATTTATGTAAAATGAAAAACTACATTTCGTCTGGTGCCTTGACGTCCAGCAAGTCCAGGGCTGACTTGATGACGTGGCTGACCGCTTGGACAACGGCCAAACGAGCCTTCTTGACATCTTCGTCAACGTCATCAACCAAAATTCTGGTGTGAGCGTAGTACTTGTTGAAGCGCTTGGCCAATTCCAGGGCGTACTTGGCAATTGCGCTTGGGTCGTAGGTTTCCATGGCCTTTTGGATGGTGTCGGCGTAGCGGCCCATGAAGGAGACCAGGTCCCATTCTTCAGCGCCGATCTTGGTCAAGTCAGCGTCTGAGAAGTCGGTAATACCGCTCTTTCTCAAGAGGCTTTCGCCACGGGCCCGGGAGTATTGCACGTAAGGGCCGGTTTCACCTTCGAACTTAACGACTTCTTCCAGGTTGAAGTCGATTGGGTTGCGGCGGTAGTTCTTCAAATCGTGGAAGACAACCGCGCCGATACCGACTTGCTTGGCAACTTCGTCAGCGTTCTTCAAGCCAACGTTCTTTTCAGAAATCTGCTTGCGGGCCAGGTCAACTGATTCGTTCAAAACGTCTTCCAGGTTAACGACGTTACCCTTTCTGGTAGACATCTTCTGGCCGTTGATGCTCATCAGACCGAAGCTGATGTGAACAATGTCGTCAGCCCAGTCAAAGCCCATTTCCTTCAAGCAGGCACGCAGCTGCTGGAAGTAGACTTCCTGTTCCTGGCCGACAACGTAGATGGACTTGTAGAAGCCATAAGTCTTCTTCCGGTACATGGCAGTTGCTAGGTCACGGGTGATGTAAGTTGAAGTCCCGTTACTCTTGATAACCATCAAAGGCGGCAGGTTGTACTTTTCAAGGTCGACGATTTCAGCACCTTGGCTCTTAACCAAGAGACCCTTTTCCCGCAGGATTTGGATTGGTTCATCCATCATTTGGGCACTGAAGGCTTCACCAGTGAAGGAGTCGAAGTGAACGTCCAGCATGTCATAAACCTTCTTGAACCGTTCCAGGGAAACTTCTCTGAACCAGCTCCACAAGCGCTTGGCTTCTTCATCGCCGTGTTCCAGCTTGGAGAACCATTCCCGGCCCTCTTCATCGTATTCCGGGTGTTCTTCAGCTTCCCGGTTGATTCGGACATAGTAAGACAAAAGGGTGTTGATTGGGTCCTTTTCGATGTCGGCGTCGTTGCCCCACATCTTGTAGGCAGCCATCATCTTCCCGAATTGGGTGCCCCAGTCACCCAGGTAGTCGATTCTGATCGGCTTGAAGCCTTCCTTGGCCAGAATGCGGGCAATAGCTTCACCGATCATGGTTGACCGCAGGTGACCCATCCCCATTGGCTTGGCAATGTTAGGTGATGAGTATTCAGTTGAAACGTTCCGGCCGTGGCCCAGGTCACGGGCACCGTAGTTTTCAGGGTCAGCCAGGATTTCCTGCAAGATGGCCGCCCCGGTCTGGCTCTTGTCCAGGAAGAAGTTGATGTATGGGCCAACTGCTTCCACCTTTTCAAAGCTGCCTTGGTCGATCTTCTCAGCCAGTTCAGCCGCGATCAGGTTTGGCGCCTTGCGCATGGTCTTGGCTAAAGTAAAGGTTGGAAAAGCGTAATCCCCCAGCTTTTCGTCCTTTGGCCGTTCAATCTTGACATCAATGTCATCCAGTGACCAGTCAGGCAAAACCGCCTGTAAAGCTTCTGCAACAAGTTGTTTACCGTTCATAAAATACCTTCTTTATTTCCTATGTCTAAAAAATTGAATAAAAATTACTCAGCGCCCGCTTGCCCCATCGCTGATGCAAATTTTAGTTCATGCTTCCTATTAATCTCATGGAGTGTGACAAAACGCTTTGTAGTCTCATTTATTTTTACTCTGTATATTATAGCAAGAGATTAGAGGCTATGACAACAGACTTTAACAATTTCATTATACTATTTATACAGACTGCATGCATTCTATGCGTTTTCCGCTTCCATCGTCAAGCGCCCGCCCGGATACTGGCGTCTGATCAGTTCATGCACGTTCTTGATCATCTGCCTGCTTGAAGGAGCCAGCCGTTGCTGGTTTGAGGTTACCAGGGCGATCTTCCGGTAAAAGGGAGTGCTGAAAGGCAGGATTCTGACTTCCCCCTGCATCTTCTGCAGGGCCAAAGCCGGCAGGATCCCCAGCCCCAGGCCCGCTTCCACCATAGCCACGATTGACTGGTCGTCGATGGAAAAGCGAATAGCCGTTGACTTAATTGAATAGTGATCAAGCGCGGCCTTGGTATCCAGGTCGTAGTCGCTTTGCTGGAGGATGAAGTTGCAGTTGACCAGGTCTTCCTCACTGATGCTGTGGCCGTTTTTGACCCGGAAGTCTTTGGGGGCAATGCAGTAGATTTCGTCTTCCAGGATTTTTTCGCAGCTGATCCCCTGCTCATTTTCCGGCAACATGGTCAGGCCCAGGTCCAGCTGGCCGCTTTTCACAGCCTGGGTAATTTCACTGAAACCAGCCTGGCGGACGGAAATCTTGACCTGGGGGTAATTTTTAGCAAAATTCCGGATTAAAGGCGGCAGCCAGTTGATGCAGGCCGAAGAGAAAGCCCCGATCCGGATCAAACCGGTGTCCAGGCCCTGGATCTGCTGGGCGACCTGCTCCAGCCGGCTCTGGTCATTGATGATTTCCTGGATCAAGGGAAGGATTTTCTCCCCATCCGGGGTCAGTTTAACCCCGTTTCTTGACCTGACAAAGACCGGAAAGCCTAGTTCGGTTTCCAGCTGGTTGACCGAGTGGCTGATGGCCGACGGGGTCACGTTCAAGACTACGGCAGCCTTGTTGAAGGTTCCCTGGTCGATCACTGTCTGGAAGACTAGATATGGAAATGGCAGCATTTGCCCCTCCTAACATGAAAATATTTCACTTAAAACCAAAAAAGTTTAGTTTTATTATTCTTACTCCAGCAATTATAATATAGTCAACGCGGAAATGACAATATAATTTAGGAGCAAAGAAAAATGTTAAGCAAGCTTTTTGCCAAAAGAATCAAAACTCAAAATCCATCACGCCTGCAAGGGCTCTTCCCGGAAAGCAATTTTTCCGACAACATCTCCTTTGGGGGCGGCTGCCCGGACGAAAGCCTCTTCCCAAGCCAAGCTTTGCAAGCTGCTTACCAGAAGGCCGTTGACCAGGAACAGGCCCACTCTTTCCAATACCACGACGTTAAGGGGCCGGGCAACTTGCGCGACTACCTGGCAAACCGGGCAAGGCAGCAGGGAATCAAGGCTAACGCTGACGACATCCTGCTGACGGCTGGCGGCCAGCAAGGGATCGACCTGGTGGCCAAGCTTTTCCTGGGGGCAGGCGACGAAATGGCCGTTGAAGCACCAAGCTATGTCGGCGCCCTGGCTGCTTTTGACAATTACGAACCAGTCTACCATGAAATTCCTTTGGAAGACGACGGGGTCAACCTGGACTACTTTGAAGAAGTGCTGAAAGAGCACCCGGAAATCAAACTCTTCTACACGGTGCCAGACTTCCACAATCCAACCGGGATCACCATGTCCCTGACCAAGCGCCAGCGCCTGGTTGACCTGGCCAACCGCTATGACTTCGTCATCTTGGAAGACACCCCTTACCGAGACCTGTGCTATCATGGGGAAAGCCTGCCAAGCATCAAGAGCTTTGACACGGAAGGCAGAGTGATTTTCCTGTCCAGCTTCTCTAAGATCCTTTCCCCAGCCTTCCGTTTAGGCTGGCTGGTAGCTGGTCCGGAAATCAAGGAACAGCTGGTCAACCTGAAATTGTCAGCTGACCTGGAAGTGCCATACTTAGCTGCTGGTACCGTAGCTGCCTACCTTGCAGACAATGACCTGGACCAGCATATTGATCAGTTGAAGCAGGTCTACCGGGTCAAGCTGGATGCTATGGCTAAAGCCTTAAAGACTTACCTGCCAGCTGATGCCAAGATCAGCCAGCCGGAAGGCGGCTTCTTCTTCTGGGTTGAACTGGACGATAAAATTGATACCAGACAGCTTTTGCTTAATGAAGCCGTGCCAAAAGAGCACCTCATCTACGTGCCTTCGGCTAGCTTCTATCCTAACTGGGACAAGAATAACGGCCTCCGGGTCAGCTTCACCGGCTCTAGCCTCAGCCAGATCGATGAAGGAGCTGAGCGCTTAGGCAGAATCCTCAGCCCGGTCCAGCTGAAAATGTCAATATAGATAAAGTAAATACTATTTGCAACCGTCCAAGACTTGGGCGGTTTTTTGCGGCTAACTATCTGTCAATCTATTGTAGGCTATTTTCTGGCTAAAAAGCAATTTCCATTCTTTTAATCTTCCCCTAATTTTTATTTAAAAAATAAGATCCGCCAGGGCAACCTGCGGTCAAAGAAATTCTATGATGCCAAATATGATGGCCTGGTCGACACCATCTTCCAGCTACCCTTCAGCGGCTTCTTCATGGAATTCGATGATGAAAAATACTGTAACTTCTCACTTTTAGAAAAGAGGCAGGGGCAAAAGATCGTGCTTGGCTTGGTCAACACCCAGTCAGACGAGTTGGAAGACAAGGAAGTCTTGCTTAAGCGCCTGGAGGAAGCCAATAAGCACGTTGATCCAAAGCAGATCTGCATTGCTACCCAATACGGTTTTGCCTCAACAGAAGCCGGCAATTTAATCAGCGAAGAAGGACAGTGGCGTAAGCTCGACCTGGTTCATGAACTGGCCGAAAGTCTTAATGCCTAATATGCTCTCAAGCCCTCCTAAATGGAGGGCTTTTTACTTGGTAAGAAGAAGAAAGAGAGAAAACAAAAAGAGCCAGACTTCCATCTGACTCTTGATTCGCGCGGCAGCTTCCT
>NZ_KV793209.1:0-18974 GCF_001808415.1 Lactobacillus sp. HMSC08B12
AAAGTCAATGCCTTAACTTAATGACATTGATCTATTGGGGATGCCTTCTTTTTGGCCCAGTATACTAGCAAGGATGCAGCAGCTTCAGATATGGTCAGCGCCAAAATCAACAAGGCTTTTAATGAGGTTTGCCGATGAAAAAGATTGTAATTTTGGCCCCTATCAGCAACAACTATATTAACTATTTCGATGCTATTAGCGGGGATAAGGATAACCTCTATCTGATTTTTGCCATGGAACGGCACCGTGACAATTATCCAGAAACTTTGCCAGAAAACATCAAATTCGTTTTCTTGAAGATCTGGAATGAAGAATATATTGACTACGTGATCAGTCAAACTTTTGGCCAGCAGATCGACTACGTTTATGCTTATTCTGAAGAAGAGATCATCTTTGCGGCAAAATTACGGAAAAAATACCAAGTTACCTTGGGGCAAAGCTTGACGAGCGCGGAAGAATTCCGGAATAAATTAACTATGGTCAAGGCAGCTGAGCAAGCTCACGTAGCCGTTCCCCGTTACTGGCCGGTCGATAACGTGTTTGATCTGATCGAGGCAGAAAAGAAGCTGGGCTTCCCCTTCGTGTTAAAGCCAATTGCCGGCATGGGGTCGATGGATACCTTTGTAGTTCATGATCATGTTGAGTTAGAAAGGCTGGCCGCTGATAAAATTCTTCGTGGCTATTTGGCAGAAGAATTTATCCCCTGGTCCCTGTACCACGTGGATGGTTTTGTAAAGCAAGGCCATTTTGTCTACTTGATCAGTTCTAAGTATTTTGCCAATACACTAGAAGTGAAAAACGGTAAATCAGTTGGAAGCGTGCAGATAAGCCCGACCGCGGCAGAACAGAAGTTGATCCGCTCTTACGTGACAGACCTACTCAAAGGAATGGATACGCCGGAAAACCATCTCTTTCATCTTGAAGTCTTTTGCGACGGCCGCGAGGTAAAATTGTGCGAGATCGGGTCAAGATTGGGGGGAGGACGGATTCTGCAAGAGCTTGAGCAAGGGCTGGGCTTTAGTCCTATTCAAGAATTGCTGAAGCTGGATCTGGGCCTGCCGAATAAGGTGGACCTTGACAAGGAGTATAAGTCAGCTGAGATTCGCGGTTTTGTGATGGTTGAACCTGGCCGGGGAATTTTACAAAAATTGCCGGCTGCAGATGCCGTGCTAGCAGCCAATCCGGAAGTCTATGACTACTATCAATATGCTAAGCTTGGCCGGACCTATAATGGCGCGGCAAGCAGCGTAGAGGCCCTTGCGGCAATTTCCGTTTGCGGAAAAGACAGCAGGACCGTTGAAGAAAAACTAAAGGAGCTGGATGCCTGGCTGAAAAAAGCAGCAGTATACAGCTAAAAAGCAGGGAAGGCTATTTTATAGCCTTCCCTGCTTTTTCTTATCTTCTCTCATTAAGCAGCCGCCACTTGAGCCAGGCTGCTTGGCCAGCCCCGTGGGCAAATTCACCCTTGACGATCAAATCTTCCAGCTGGTCGACAGAGACGATCTCCATCTTGATTTCTTCCAGAATCTCTCTTTTTGGCTGAGCCATTTTTGTGGCCCGGCAGGCAAAAAGGGTGATCTTCTCATTGGTTGAGCCAAAAGAAGGGTAGGTGAAACCGAGTTCTGTCAACTCGCTGGCCTCATAGCCCGTTTCTTCCAGCAGCTCTCTTCTGGCTGCCTGACTGGGCTCTTCTCCCTCATCAATGCCGCCGCTGGGGAATTCATATTGCCAGCTGCCAACGGGGTGCCGGTATTCCTTCAAGAGCAAGACGTGGTCATCATCAACGAAGGGGATGATGGAAATCCCGAAGCCGATCGTAACGTAGGAATATGGGGCGATTTGCCCGTCCTTGGCCACCTTCTCTTGAATGACCGTGAAGCGGCCCGCCTTGATAGTTTCTTTCTTGACTACTTTGTACATTTTTTGCCTGCCACCAATCTCTTTAAAAATCAGTTCAATTGTAGCAAGAAAAACAGTTAAAGTACAAAAATAGCAGACCAGGCGGTCTGCTATTTTCAGTGATTCAGTTTGTTAGCCTCTAAGGACAGACGCTAGTTAACGTGAGCGTACTTGAAGTCCCAGTGGTCGCGCAGGTTTACCAAGCCCTTGATTTCTGGACGGACAATCCAGGCACTGGTGCTTGAGTAAAGTGGTGAAATACCAACGTCCTTCAGCAGAATGCCTTCAGCCTTGGACAGGTTGCTCCAGCGTTCAGAGTCTGAGCCAGTAGTCTTTGAAGCCGCGATCAGCTTGTCGTATTCCTTGTTGGACCACTTGCCGCCGTTTTGGGCGTTGGTGGAAGTCAGCAAGTCCAGGAAGGAGATCGGGTCGTTGAAGTCGGCACCCCAGGCAGAAACAACCATGTCGAAGTTAAGCGCGTTAGTTCTAGCCAGACGGGTCTTGAATGGCAGGTTCTGGGTGGTGATGGAGACTTGCGGCAGAGTTTCCTGAATGTTTGATTGCATTGCTTCAGTAGACTTCTTGGCACCATCGGTGTCGTCTGACAAAAGCTTGAAGCTCAGCTTGGAAACGCCAAGTTCCTTCATACCTTGCTTAAGGTACTTTTGGGCTTCCTTCTTGTTGTAGTAAGTGTAAGCTTCGTCACTCTTGGAAATCAGGCTGGTGTAGTCCTTGCCGTTAACCGTGGTCAGCTTGGCTGGAGTGAAGGTGTGAGCTACAGTGTTGCTGCCGCCCAGGACCTTGGTCAGGCTTTCCCGGTTAATAGCCATGGAAAGAGCCTTACGGATGTTGGCGTTTTGCAGGTACTTGTTCTTAGCCTGGTTGAATTGGATGTAGAAGGTAGTCCCACGTGGGTAGAGAGCATAACCCTTTACGCTCTTAAGCTGCTTGCTTTGTTCAGCGTCCAGGGCTACAGCGTCAAGCTTGTTTGACTGGTAGAGGTTGTAAGCAGTTGACGGGGTCTTTTGCACGCTGTAGTTGACCGCGTCCAGCTTGACATTCTTCTTGTCCCAGTAGTATGGGTTCTTCTTGAGCTTCCAGGACAGGTTTGACCCGCTCCAGCCGCTCATAATGTATGGTCCGTTGTAGACCATGTACTTGGAGGCAGTACCGTACTTGGAGCCGTACTTCTTGACTGCTTTTTCGTTTTGTGGGAAGAAGCTCCCGAAGGCCATCAGGTTGTTGAAGTAAGGAATCCGCCGGTCCAGGGTTACGACCAGCTTGTACTTGCCAACGGCCTTAATCCCCAAAGTTTCCGGCTTCTTCTTGCCGTTTTGGATGTCGGTGGCGTTCTTGATGCCTTCAAACAGGTAAGCGTATTGAGAAGCAGTCTTTGGGTCAACAGTTCTGCGCCATGAGTAGACGAAGTCTTGCGCGGTTACCGGGTCACCGTTTGACCACTTGTTGTCCTTACGGAGAGTAAAGGTGTAGGTCTTCCCGTCCTTGGATACCTTTTCGCTGGTTGCCATGGCCTTTTCCTGGCTGCCGTCAGACTTTGCCCGGTACAAACCTTCCATGGTGTTGATCAATTGGGTAAAGCTGGCAGAGTCAGTGGCCTTGGACAGGTCCATAGTCGGAATTTCAGCTGATTCTTCCCAGTTCAGTTCTTTTTTGTTAGATGAAGAAGATGAAGAGTTGCCGCCGCAGGCCGTCAAGGCTAATGCAGCCGTCAAGATGCTGCCGGCAGCCAAAAAAGTCTTAGTCTTTTTCATGTTGTCCTCCTTGAAAAGTTTGCATTATCAAACACTAATTGTAGTCTAACAGAAAATACACAAAAAGAAACGCTCTCTTGCGACTATGAGCCGAAGATGAGACGGGACTGAAACCGTTGTTAAAGCAACCGTAAAGTAATTAAAGACAACTTTAAGTATTATTTCATTTGCTAGAAAACAGTCTAGTCTAACTTAAAAGTAGAATTGGCTGATTGTTTAAAGGAAGAAAGGTAAGTAAAAAGCATAGGAAAGAACTAGGCCAAAGATAAAGGGACAAAATTTTGCTTTTTCTCTGTTTTTGCCTTGACGAAAGGCCCGATCCATTATACACTAACAGTGTATTAGATAAATAGTACAGCAAAGGGGCGCGCAAATGAAATTCAAAGACAACCTGCCGATCTACTTGCAGATTGAAGACTATATCTACTTGCAGATCGCCCAGGGCAAGCTGCAGGCCGGCAAGAAGCTGCCTTCAGTCAGAGCCCTGGCACTTGAATTGACGGTCAACGCCAATACAGTCCAGCGGGCACTTAGAGAAATGACGGCCAAGGGCTATATTTTTACCAAACGCGGCGAAGGTAACTTCGTTACGACCGATGAAGGCCGCCTGGAGGAAATGAAGAGCAAATTGCTGAAGCAGGAGCTGGCGGCTTTCGTCAGCCGGATGGAGAAACTCGGAGTCGAAAGGGAAAACCTGACTGGACTATTGGCCAGCTACTTAGATGACACAAGGGAGGAATAGCATGAAGACTTTGGAGATTAAGGATTTAAGCTACCACAAGAATTCAAAGACGATTTTGGAGAGAGTTAACTTGACTTTGGAGGCCGGCAAGATCGTGGCCTTAGTCGGGGCCAACGGGGCCGGCAAGACCAGCTTGATGCGGGTGATCGCGGGCCTGGCCAAGCAGTACAAGGGCAGCGTGGAGGTATGCGGGGAAGCAGATGAAGACCGCCGCAAGCAGTACATCGCCATGACCGACAGCTTGTCCGCCTTCCGCGACTCCAGAAAGATCAAGGATGTCGCTGACTTTTACCGCCTGGTCTACCCGGACTTTGACGACAAGCAGTTTGCTGATATTCTGGAATTCATGAACTTGAATGAAGATGAAAGACTGGGCAGCCTGTCCAAGGGGATGAAGGAGAAATTAATCATCGCCCTGGTCTTCTCCCGCAAGGCCAAGCTCTACCTGCTGGATGAACCTTTCAGCGGGGTTGATGCCATGAGCCGGAAGAAGATTATCAAGTCCATGCTGCTTTGGAAGCCGGAAGAGGCGACCCTGGTCATCAGCGACCACGTCTTAGATGAAATCGCTCCGGTGATCGATGAGGTCGTTTTGATCAAGAAGCACTCAGTTTTAGAGCAGCGCAGTGCTGAAGAAATCCGGGCTGAACAAGAAAGCATCGAAGAGTGGTATGAAGGATTTTACGAGGGGGAAGAGTAATGATCGCTTTTAAGCAGACTTTCGCGGCCATGTTCAAGGAAAAGAGCCGGACGACCTGGCTCAGCCTGGGCATCGAGGCAATTTTTATCCTCTTGATCAGCTTGTACTTTGGTATCAGATACGGCTTTGGCAGCGACTCAGCTGGTATTGGCATCGGGATTGCCGCGACGGTGATCTTCTGCGTGGGCATCTGGTACCAAATTGACGTGATTATGGCGGCCTACCGGATCAACCGGTCCCAGACCTGGCGGCAAGTGCCGGTAACAGCGGGCAACTTCCTGACGGCTAATGTGCTGACCGGGCTTGTGACCGCGGTTATCTTTGCCTTAGCTAACCTCTTGATCTTCGTAATTACCTTGCTGCCATTTATTTTTGGCGGGGAGATGCGGATCGATTCGCAAGCAGTGGCGACTTTCCAGCCTTACGTCTCCAGCATCAGCAACTGGCTGCTCTACATGACCTTGTTTGCCCTGGTCAGCTTTGCCGGTGGCATCTGCTTCTGGCTGCTCATCACTGAATCAGCCAGCGTTTTGGGGGACTTCCTGCCTTTGAAGGGGAAAACGAGCAAGTTTGCCAAGGCAGTTATCCTGCTGGCCCTTCTGGCTCTCTTGTCCTGGGGCAGCAGCAGCATCTTGGGCGCGGTCATCCGCATGGTTTCAAATTCCGGCTTTGACTTCAACTTTGTCATTGACAATACTGGCCTGCACACGTCCCAGACCGACCTGGGCTTGCCGGTCATCAGCTGGCTCTACATGCTGGCTGAGCTGGTCTACGTGGCCATCTTGTGGGCAGCGGAATACTTCGTCTTCAAGAAGGGCGTTGAAGCCAAGAAATAAGCAAATCAGATTAAGTGACAAATGCCTGCCTTTGGTGGGCATTTTTGCTTGTCGTCAGGGCCCGATTTGCCGGTAAAGATTGAATTTTTTCCTTATTGCTAGTAAACTTAATAAGTTGAAGAATAGTAAGAAAGAGGCATAATTTTGGCTAATAAGAAAATCCGCGTGAGATACGCTCCGTCACCAACTGGCCACTTGCACATTGGTAACGCGCGTACTGCTCTGTTTAACTATCTGTTTGCACGTCACAACAAGGGGACTTTGGTTCTGAGAATCGAAGACACTGACACCGCCAGAAACGTTGAAGGCGGGGCTGAATCTCAAATCGAAAACCTGCACTGGCTGGGGATCGACTGGGATGAAGGTCCGGACATCGGCGGGGACTACGGCCCTTACAAGCAGTCCGAAAGAAAGGACATCTACCAAAAGTACATCGACCAGCTGCTTGAAGAGGGCAAGGCTTACTACTCCTTTAAAACTGAAGAAGAACTGGAAGCCCAGCGTGAAGAACAGCGGGCCATGGGGATTGCTCCTCACTATGTCTACGAATACGAAGGCATGACTACTGACGAAATCAAGCAGGCACAAGACGAAGCCCGGGCCAAGGGCTTGAAGCCAGTTGTCCGCATTCACATTCCAGAAGGCGTGACTTACGAATGGGACGACATCGTTAAGGGCCACTTGAGCTTTGAATCCGACACTATCGGCGGTGACTTCGTCATCCAAAAGCGCGATGGGATGCCAACTTACAACTTTGCCGTCGTTGTCGACGACCACTTGATGGAAATCAGCCACGTGCTCCGGGGCGATGATCACATCTCTAACACGCCAAAGCAGCTTTGCGTTTACGAAGCTTTGGGCTGGGAAGCTCCAGTCTTCGGCCACATGACTTTGATCATCAACTCCGCTACTGGCAAGAAGCTGTCCAAGCGTGACGAATCAGTCCTGCAGTTCATCGAACAATACAGAGAACTTGGTTTCCTGCCAGAAGCCATGTTCAACTTCATCACTTTGCTGGGCTGGTCACCAGTTGGCGAAAGCGAAATCTTCTCCAAGCGTGAATTCATCAAGCAATTTGACCCGGCCCGTCTGTCCAAGTCCCCAGCTGCCTTTGACCAAAAGAAGCTGGACTGGGTCAACAACCAGTACATGAAGACGGCTGACAGAGATGAACTTTTGGACCTGGCCCTGCACAACCTGCAAGAAGCTGGCCTGGTTGAAGCTAACCCGGCTCCAGGCAAGATGGAATGGGTAAGACAATTGGTGAACATGTATGCCAACCAAATGTCCTACACCAAGCAAATCGTTGACTTGAGCAAGATCTTCTTCACTGAAGCAGAATACCTGACTGACGAAGAAGTGGAAGAAATCAAGAAGGACGAAGCTCGTCCGGCGATTGAAGAATTCAAGAAGCAACTGGACAAGCTGGACAACTTCACGGCCAAGAAGATCATGGGCGCCATCATGGCTACCCGGAAGGAAACTGGCATCAAGGGCCGCAAGCTCTTCATGCCAATCCGGATCGCTACTACCCGGTCAATGGTCGGCCCTGGCATCGGCGAAGCTATGGAATTGATGGGCAAGGACACGGTCATGAAGCACCTGGACTTGACCTTGAAGCAGCTTAGCGAAGCTGGCATCGAATAAGCTAAAGAACAAAGGAAAAGGCTTTTACCGAGCGGTAAAAGCCTTTTTTGATGCAATCGATTAAATTGTTTGTTTTATTTTTTACCAGAGCCCCATTAGCCGCTGCAAAAGCAGGCTGACGGCTGTGATCCCGGCCCAGCAGGAAGCCCCGAGCAAGAGGGGCTTGGCCCCGGACTTGACCAGCTTGACGATGTTGGAGTTAAGACCAATCGCGGCCATGGCCATGATGATCATGAACTTGCTCAGCTCCTTTAAAGGCAGGAAGACATTGGCATTTACTCCATTAGCCAGGGCAAAGGTTGTGATTAAGGAAGCCAGGACAAAGTAGAGGATGAAGGCAGGAAAGGCCCGCTTCAAGCTGAAGCTGTTGTCCCTTTGCTCCTTTTTGGCGGTGAAATAGCCTAAGGCCAGGGTGATAGGGATGATGGCCAGGGTTCTGGTTAATTTGACGGTCACGGCCTTGTCCAGGGTCTGGCTGCCCAAATGGAACATGCTGTCCCAGGTTGCCGCCGCGGCAGTGACGGAAGAAGTGTCGTTGATGGCTGTCCCGGCAAAGATGCCGAAAGAAGTCCCCGAAGTCTGGTCAAAGCCCAGGAGCTTGCCAAAGATGGGGAAGAGGATGGCGGCCAGGACGTTGAAAAAGAAGATAACAGAGATGGCCTGGGCTACTTCGTCGTCGTCAGCGTCGATAACCGGGGCGGTAGCGGCGATGGCGCTGCCCCCGCAGATGGATGAGCCGACCCCGATCAAGGTTGAGATCTTGCCGGGGATGTTTAAAGACTTGTGCAAAAGCCAGGTGAGCAAGAGCGAGGTCGAGATGGTGCAGATGATAATCGGCAGGGACTGGCGGCCGGTCTTGACGACTACCTGCAGGTCCATCCCAAAGCCCAAGAGAACGACGGCCGTTTGCAGGATATACTTGGACGTCCACTTGATCCCGCTGGCCGCGCCTTTCTTCTCTTCCCAAAAGAGGGTGATGACCATGCCAAACAAGATGGCGAAGACGGCGCCCCCGATGACTGGCAGGGCCTTGCCTAAGAGCCAGGCGGGGGTAGCGATGGCCAGGCAGACCAGGATGCCGGGCAGATTCTTTTTAATCCAATTCATTTCTTTTTTGCCTCCAGATATTTTTTGAACATGCTTTAGTATAGTAGTAAAATGGTAGAAAATAAAATTATAGATTATTATCTGTCGATAAAGCAGAATTATTGTAATGAGGCAGGGGATGCTGGATTTTCGCGTCAAAACATTTTTAACGGTCTGTGAGACCATGAACTTCACCCGGGCGGCTGACCGCCTGCATGTGACCCAGCCGGCGGTGTCCCAGCACATCCGCTATTTGGAGAAGGAGTACCAGGTCAAGCTTTTCAGCTACCAGGGCAAGAAACTGACCTTGACCGCGGCGGGAGAGAAACTCCGCCAGGCCATGCGGCAGATGCAGAGCGATGAGCGCCTGCTTAAAGCGGAAATCAAGCAGGCTGACCTGCCGCCGGTCCGCTTTGGGGTAACCATGACCATTGGGGAATACGCCTTAGCCAGGCCCCTCAGCCGCTTTTTAAAAGACCATCCCCAAACCAATGTGGAAGTAGTCTACGGCAACACCCAGTTTTTGACCAAGAAATTGGATGAGGGGGACCTGGACTTTGCCCTGGTAGAAGGGGACCCGGCCAGGGGTTATGCCAGCCTACGCTACCAAAGCGAGGACTTCATCGCCGTCTGCTCGCCAGATTTGTCTTTTGCCAAGGAGCCGGACCAGATCGCTGACCTTTTTGACCAGCGCCTTTTGGTCAGGGAACCGGGCTCAGGGACCAGGAAGATCCTGGAGGACAGCTTAGGCGCCCAGGGGCAGGAACTGAGCGACTTCAAGCAGTATGTCCAGGTCGGCAACATGCAGATGATCACCCAGCTGCTTTTGGCCAATTGCGGGGTCTCTTTCTTGTACCAGACTGCCGTCAGTGACCTTTTAAAGGCAGGAAAGCTGCGGAAGTTGAGTTTGCGGGACTTCCAGATCCGTCATGACTTCACCTTTATCTGGGAGAAGAGCAGCCTCTACGCCGACCGCCACCGGCAGATCTGCGCGGAACTTAAGGCAAGCAGATAAGAAAAGACTTTTACTTGTTTTGGGTAAAAGTCTTTTTTGCATATTCTACTTGGTTAATTCGCAAATCGCTTCAGCGTAGATGGCCAGGCTTTTTTCCAGTTCAGCCAGGCTGACGGATTCGTCGATGGCGTGGGCGGTGTCCAGGCTGTCCGGGAAGGCAGGCCCGTAGCCGACCCCGTTTTTAAAGAAGCGGCCGTAGTTGGCCCCAGCGGAGATAACGGTCGCACCGGCTTGGCCAGTCTGCTTTTCGTAGACGGAAAGGAGGGTCTTGACGAAGGGGTCGTCGCTAGCAACGAAGTGGGGCTTTTCAAAGTCCTGGTAGGGCTGGAAGGTCGTCTGGCAGAAAGCGCCGAACTTGTCGTTCAGCTGCTGGCACATTTTTTCCGGGCTGGTCCCCCGGCTGTAGCGGATGTCGCTCTTGATACAGGCTTCAGCTTGGCCCCTTTGGTAGCGGAAGACGGCCGGGCAGTTGATGGACTTGCCCATCTCGGAGTCAGTATTGGCGATCCCGATCTTTTCCCCGTAGTAGTCTTCCAGCTCAAGGTCACCGGCAAAGTCCAGGAAATTTTTAGCCCGGCCGGTGAAAGGAAAGTCCCGTAAGAAGCTGGCCAGGAGGCAGGCCCCGTTTTTTCCTTCCCAGGGAACAGAGGCGTGGGCACTGACGCCTTCCAAACTAATCTTTAAGCAATTACCATTTTCGCTAGCTGTTTCTTTGATTTCCCCAGTCAAGCCATTTTTTGCCAAAAAGTCCGGGAAAGCTGCCTCAATTTTCGCAAGATTCTCGCCAGAGACAACGGCGGTCGCGGCGGCTGGAATCATGTTGGTGGCCTGGCCCGCAGTGAAGGACTCAAGGATTAAGCTAGTAGCTTCTTTGCCAATAAAATCTGTCTTCAAAACAGCCAGACCAGCCTGACCGGTTACGATAGGAAAAGAGGAGTCGGGGGAGAAGACCCAGTCAGGAGCCGGGCGTTTTTGGAGGTAGTACTTCATCCCCACCCAGTCGGTTTCCTCGTCAGTGCCGATAATCAAGGAAATCTTCTTTTTCGGCTGAAAACCGGCTTCCTTTAAAGCCAGGAGGGCGTAGTAGGCGGCTAAGGCCGGACCCTTGTTGTCGCTTGCTCCCCGGCCGAAGACTCTGCCGTCTTTGACCCATGGGGTAAAAGGATCCTGGCTCCAGCCTTCATCTGGCGGGACAACGTCGACGTGGACGGCCACGCCCAGTTCCTGGGTGCCTTGGCCAAAAGTAACGACCCCGGCATAGTTGTCGATGTTTTCAGTTTGAAAGCCGTCCCGGTCAGCGTAGGCCAGGAATTTTTTTAAGGCCTTGACCGGACCCGGGCCTACGGGAAATTCAGGAGTGGCCAGGTCCATGTCGCGGACGGAGTCAATCTTGATCAAGTCTTTTAAGTCGGCTAGCAGGGCCGGCATTTTTGCTTTGGCAAATTCTTGGTAAGGAAAAGTCATCTTATGCTCCTTAGTAGTTAATTACTTGCTGATATAAGCACCCTTGAAGTTGTAAGCAAGGCCTGCGCCTTTGAGGGTGATGTTCTTAACCTTCGGGTTGATCAAGGTCGCGGTGTTGCCATAGTAAAGCGGGGTCACGCCCTGCTGGGTAAGGAGGATGCGTTCAGCCTTGACCAGTTCTGCCCAGCGCTTCTTGCTTGAAGTCGTGGTCTTGGAAGTTTCCATGGCCTTGTTGTAGGCCGCGTTTTCCCATGACCCGTAGTTGTTGACGTTGGTCTTTTGGAACATTTCCAGGAAGGTGTTCGGGTCAGCGTAATCCCCGCTCCAGCCGTCCAAGATGACGTCAAAGTCACCGGCTTCTTCTCTGGCAAAGCGGTTCTTGAATGGCATGTTGGTGACTTCGACCTTCATGCCCAGGGTGCTTTCCAGGGCGCTTTGGATAAATTCCGTGGCCTTCTTGGCGTCATCAGTGTCATCGCCTAAAAGCTTGATGATGATCTGCTTTTTGCCCAGCTCCTTCAAAGCCTTCTTGTAGTAAGCCTTAGCCTGGGCCTTAGTCCCGGACTGAATAGCCTTGGTCCGCTTGGTTACGACTTCCTTGCTGAATTCCTTGCCGGTAACCGGGTCAGTGACCCCGCTTGGGGTTAAAGAAGTAGCGGCGATGTCAGCCAGGTTCAGGGTCTTGGCCAGGGATTCCTTGTTGATCGCGGCGGCGATAGCCCCGCGGAGGTTGACATTTCGCAAGTTCTTGTCAGTCTTGAAGTTGTACATGAGGTACTGGGTCCGGTTGTCCTCCTTGATTTGCCAGCCCTTTTGGTTTTTGAGACTCTTGCTTTGGGAAGCGGACAGGGTGGTCATGTCCAGTTTGCCGACCTGGTAGAGGTTGTAGGAGGTGCTTTGGGACTTTTGCACGCTGAAGTTGATCTTGGTCAGCTTGACATTCTTCTTGTCCCAGTAGTACTTGTTCTTGACCAGCTTCCAGGTCAGGTTGGACCCGGTCCAGCCCTTCATGACGAATGGACCGTCAGACAGGGTGTATTTAGCGGTCGTGCCGTACTTTTTGCCAGCTTTTTCAATGAATTTCTGATTTTGCGGGGCAAAGGCTGAGCCAGCCAGAAGCAATTGGAAGTAAGGGATCTTTCTTTCCAGGGTCACGACCAGCTTGTACTTGCCCACGGCCTTGATGCCCAAGCTGGGGACAGGCTTTTTGGAAGCAATGATGGCGTCAGCGTTCTTGATGCCGGAGTACTTGTTGGACTGGGTTGAGGCGGTCTTGGGGTTGACCTGCCGGCGCCAGGCGTAGACGAAGTCCTTGGCTGTCAAACTTTCCCCGTTGGACCACTTGGCATTTTTCCTGAGCTTAAAAGTCCAAGTCAGGCCGTCCTTGCTTTCTGTCCAGGACTTGGCGATGCCGGGCTGGATCTTGGAGTTGTTGCCCAGGCGGACCAGGCCTTCCATAGTGGCGTCCAGCTGCTGGCCACCGTAGACGTCATTGTTCAAGGCCGGGTCCATGGTGGAGATTTCCCCGGCAGAGAACCAGTTTAAGACTTGCTTGGTCTTTGAGCTGCTGGCAGAGCTGTTGGAGCAGGCGGAAAGCAGGCTGGCGGACAGGGCTAAAGTGATGATGGCTGATTTTTTCATGGTCTTTTCCTCGGTGTTTTCTAAAAATTGAATTGATCTAGAACTGATTGTTTTCTTTTTAAAAAGCAGCGAGGGGATGTCGGCCATTTAAGGCGGACGGGGTATTTTTGAACATGTTTGACTCTTTCATGGCGGACTCCTTTACAAAATCATTTTTAAAGCTGGCAGAAAAAGAAAGATTAAAAAAAGAGCAAGAAACGGAGAGAAAGAAAAAATCGCCCCCAAGGAATTGCTTCCTTGAAGACGATTGTTAGTCGTGGTCCCACTTCATTTCATCAGCTGCCTCACGGCAACTGACCTTACACTGCCGCTGACTAGTCGCCGGAAAGGGCAAAGAAGGCCAGTTTCCAGGAACACCCAGGGCAGCCGTGGTAACGCTCGCTAGCGGGAAGGCCTACTTTATTTCGGCCAACCAGTTCTTAGATGTGTTTCGCCAGGCGGCTTTTGCTCAATCGCACCAACTTGAGCTCTCTGGAAAAAGCCGGACCTGGTTACTCTTCTAATCGATACTTTTCTTAAAACGCTTTAATTTTTAATTAATGTAATCTTAAAGCGTAAATAGGCTTCTGTCAAGCGGCTTTTTGAAAAGAACTTTTTCTTTTTTGCTTTTTCTGTTTACCTAGCCGGATAATCCTTGAGTTTGGCGTTCAGCTTGGAGTAGATCCGGTCGACAAACCAGGGCTCGGTTGACTTTTCCAGGGCTTCATCCAAGCCAAACCAGGCAACAGCCTTGTTTTCGTCTTCTTTAGGCCGGATAGGCAAGCTGTCGTCTGCTTCCAAGAGGTAGGTCACGTTTAAGTGCAGGTGCGACGGGACGTATTTGCCTTTTTTCTCATGCCCGTCCACGGTCAAAATCTCAACAGAATAGATCTGGTCCGTGACTGGAGTTGCTTTAACCCCGCTTTCTTCCGCGACTTCTTTTAAGGCCACATGCAAAAGGTCCTGGTCGCCGTCCGCGTGCCCGCCTAGCCAGGCCCAGGAGTCGTAGATCCGGTGGTAGGCCATCAGGGCTTTGTCCCGGGCCGGGTTGACGACCCAGGCTGAAGCGGTAAAGTGCTCGGCCAAATTGGACCGCAAGAACAGTTCTTCCCCGGTCTCCAGCCGGTAGATCATCTCTTTGACGTCGGCTGCTTCTTGCTCGTTAAAGGGTTGGTAATTTTTTAAATCAGTCAGTAAAGTCATTCTTCTCTTCTCTCTATTTTTTCTGTTTCTCTCTGTTTCCTCAGATTTTACCACGGGCGGTGATTGTCTGTTAAAATGTAGAGTGTTAAGTACTGAATTATTGCAGGTAAGGAAAACTTCTTAAAGAAAGCAGGAAAATATCGTGAAGCTTTTCAACACTTTAACTAGGCAGAAAGAAGAATTCAAACCCCTGGTTCCCGGCCAGGTCAGCATGTACGTCTGCGGACCGACGGTCTACAACTACATCCACATCGGCAACGCCAGAAGCGCCATCGCTTTTGACACCATCCGCCGCTACTTTGAATACAAGGGCTACAAGGTCAACTACGTTTCCAACTTTACTGACGTCGATGATAAGATGATCAACGAAGCTAGAGCCGAAGGCACGACCGTGCCGGAATTAGCCGAACGCTACATCCAGGCCTTCCTGGAAGACACCCGGGCCTTAAACATCGAAGAAGCGACTCTGCACCCGCGGGCAACCCACGAAATCCCGGCCATCATCGACTTCATCCAAACCTTGATCGACAAGGGCTACGCTTATGAAACCGACGGGGACGTCTACTACCGGGCTAAAAAGTTCGCTGACTACGGGCACTTGAGCGACCAAAACATCGACCAGCTGGAAGAAGGGGCCTCCCAGCACGTAAACGATGAAGAACAAGGCCGCAAGGAAGACCCGATCGACTTTGCCCTCTGGAAGGGGCAGAAGGTTGCAGACGAAATCGCCTGGGACTCCCCATGGGGCAAGGGCCGGCCGGGCTGGCACATTGAATGCTCAGTCATGTCCACCAAGTACTTAGGTGACACCCTGGATATCCACGGGGGCGGGCAGGACCTGGAATTCCCCCACCACGAAAATGAAATCGCCCAAAGTGAAGCCAAGACGGGCAAGAAGTTCGTCAACTACTGGCTGCACAACGGCTTCGTGACCGTGGGTAAGAATGAGGAAAAAATGTCCAAGTCCCTGCACAATTTCGTGACCGTCCATGATATTTTAAAGACTGTTGATCCCCAGGTTCTCCGCTTCTTCATGGCCAGCGTCCAGTACAGAAGCCAGATCGACTACTCGGAAGAAAACCTGGAGCAGGCCGCTAACATTCTGGGCCGCTTCAAGAACACCCTGGAAGGGATCAACTACCGCCTGGCTGACGCGACTGAAGGCTTGCCGGACCCGGACCTGGCCAAGCTGGTCACTGAAACCAAGGCAAAGTTTGAAGCCGCCATGGACGATGACTTCAACGTGCAAAATGCCTTGACCGCCATCTACGAAGCCCTGCCAGCCGTCAACTCCAACGCCAACGCTGAAAAAGCCGACAAGGAAAGTCTGCGGCTTTTTGCTAAAAAATTAGCTGCCTGGCTCAGCGTCTTTGGCCTGGATGTTGACAAGCTCCTGGCTAAGGAAGCCGGCGATGATGACGCTGTAATCGAAGAATTGGTTGCCCAGCGGACGGAAGCCAGAAAGAACAAGGACTGGGCCAAGAGTGACGAACTCCGCGACCAGCTTAAGGAAATGGGGGTAGTCCTCAAGGATACCCCGCAAGGAACCAGGTGGAGCCGTGAATAAAGCACAGAAGTTAACTGAAAAAAAGATTGATCCCAACACCTTGAGCGGGCAGACTCTGGCCTACTTGGGCGATGGGATCTATGAAGCCGCCATCCGCCGGCACTTGATCAAGGGCGGGATGTTGAAGCCGCAGAACTTGCAAAGAGCAGCAACCCACTATGTCTCAGCCAAGGCCCAGGCGGGCCTGATTGCTAAAATGCTGGACACCGGCTTTTTGACTGAAGAAGAAGAAACAGCCTACAGGCGGGGCAGAAATGCCAAGACCCATACCAAGGCCAAGAACACCAGCCTGGCCACGTATGAAATGTCAACTGGCTTTGAAGCAGTCTTTGGCTACCTGGACCTGGCCGGTGAAGAAGGCAGGGTCAAGGAATTGATTGCCTGGTGCATTGATGAGGTGGAAAGTGAAGGGACAAGGGAATATGTCTTCAACTAACAATGATTTTGTCTTCGGCCGTCATGCCGGAATCGACTTTTTGAAAACCCAGGACAGCGAAAAGATCAACAAGGTCTTCCTGGCTGAAGGGGTTCAGGAGGACTTTGCCAGAGAAGTCTACCGCTATGCCAAAAAGAAGCATTTGATCATCCAGCGGGTGCCGAAAAACAAGCTGGACAAGCTGACTGGCGGGGAAAACCACCAGGGCCTGGTTTTGGCTGTCGCTTCTTTTGAATACGCCGACTTTGACCAGCTCTTGGATAAACTGGATCAAGAAGAGGCCCCCCTTTTGCTCATGCTGGACAATATTGAAGACCCCCACAACCTGGGCTCCATCCTCCGCAGCGCCGACGCGACCGGGGTCAGCGGGGTGATCATCCCTAAGCGCCGGGCCAGCGGCCTGACCAGCGTGGTGGCGAAGACCTCAACCGGGGCCATCGACCACGTGCCAGTTGCCCGGGTGAACAACCTGGTTCAAACCTGCCAGGCCTTGAAGGACCGGGGTTACTGGATCTTCGGGACGGCCATGGAAGGCGATGACTACCGGAAGTGGAATGCCAATGGCAAGACCGTTTTAGTTATCGGTAATGAAGGCAAGGGGATCTCCCCGCTTCTTCTTAAGCAAATGGACCAGACTTTGACCATCCCGATGATTGGCCACGTCCAATCCCTGAATGCTTCAGTAGCAACCGGGGTCTTGCTCTACCAGGCCTTTAACAGCCGCCACCCTTTGTAAAGCAAATCGTTTACAGTTCAAGAAAAGTGATTGAATCAAACAATGGTTCGATTCTGTCAAGGTAAAAAGTCCTTTATTCTGTGGGCAAACAGAATGAAAGGGCTTTTTATAATGGGATTGACAAAGGAAAGAGAGCGCCTGCTGATCAGCCGGATTCAAAAAGATGACGATGAGCAGGCCCTTAAAGAACTGTATTACAGCTGCCTGCCTGTGATCGGCGGCACCATCAAGCAGTATTTTGTGGAGCTATATGACAACCAGGACTGGGAGCAGGAGGCCTTGATCCTCTGCTATAAGACCGCCAAGCGCTTTGACTTAAAGCAAGGAAAGCCTTTTGTCGGCTTTTATAAGGTCAGCCTGCACAACCGGGCCATCAACTTGATCAGACGGGGCAAGCGGAAAAAGCGCCTGGCCGCCAGTGACCAGGTCTATTGGGAAGATGTGGCTCCCGAACTTGAGCAGGCTTCCTGCTTGATCGCGAGTCCGCCGGCGCCTGTTTTGGACTGGCAGGATTTGGTTGAGTCCTTGAGCATGCTGGAATTGGAAGAATTGCTTTTGGAACTGGGCTATAAGCAGGCCGGGGAGATCAAGCGCCAGTACCAGGTCAATGAGATGGGGCTCAGACGGGCCAAATACCGGGTGAAGGAAAAAATCAAGCTAAAATTGCGGATAGGTGCGTAAACATTTTAGCCAAATGGGACTATAATATAGTTGTAGGATGAAAAAATTATTTAGGAGGTAATCAAAAATGTCAGAAATTGTTAAGACAGCTTTGCTGGATCGTTCAATGAAAGAAGTTTTTGAGTGGAGTGACTCAGACACCCCTGTAAGAGATGCCCTTTGGGACTACTTCATGGAGTCAAACGGCCACAACACCGACAAGACTGAGGAAGCCATGCTTCCATTCATGAGCTACTCTGACGACAAGATCATCGCATTTGTCAACGAAAACCTTAAGAAATAATCTTTTCCCTACATTCCTGACCTCTTGTCTCCCATAAGGGAGGGGAAGGGGCGAAAAACGGCGGCTCGCTTGAGCCGCCGTTTTTTTGTTAAAATAAGAATCCAGCTATAAATCTGACAAGGAGAAATTTGGAAATTTGGAAAAGAAACAAGAAAAAACGGAGAAACAGAAAAAGCAAAAGAAACAAAAGAATAAGATGGCCAAGAAGCAAAAAGGGCTGCTGGCTCTGGCGGTGATTTTAGCCGCCTTGCTGCTTGCCTTTGGTCTGTATTTTGGCAATTACTATCATGCTGACAAGACGGCCCAGCAGGCGATGAAGAGCAGTCGGACAGTCAAGGTCAAGCAGACAGCTGAGGGCTACCTGTTTGATGGGCCTGCAAAGAAGAATGCCATTATTTTTTACCCGGGAGCGAAAGTGGAAACTACCGCCTACGCGCCCCTCTTAAAGCAGATCGCCAGCCAGGAGGCGGATGTTTTCTTAGTTGATATGCCCTTGCACATGGCCTTCTTCGGCCTCAATAAGGCAGACAAGATTCGGGCCAGCTACCATTACCAAAACTGGTACATGTCGGGCCACTCGCTGGGGGCGGCCATGGCGGCTAGGTATAGCGCGGACCACTTGAAAGACTACCGGGGCTTGATCATGCTGGCCGGCTACCCAACCAAGGACCTGCACGCGGCTAATTTTTCCGTGCTCAGTATCTACGGGTCAAAAGATGGAAATACGAAGATGCTGCAAAAGAATCCCCAGTACCTGCCAAATGACTACACTAAGCAAGTCATCAAGGGCGGCAACCACGCCCAATTTGGCAATTATGGCCGGCAAAAAAGGGACGGCCAGGCAACCATCTCCAGAAAGTCCCAGCAGCAGGCAACGGTCCAAGCGGTTCGGAAATATTTACTTGCTCATGACAAGTAATGAGGTCAACCAACCTCGGACTGAAGTCCGGGGCTTGCAAGTCGAGAAATGCCAAAATGCATTCCAGCTCACACTAGTCAGATAGAGATGATTTGCGGGTGCAGGGATCATCCAATTACCAAACTTATATTATTGAGCCTCGGGTTGCCTGGGGCTCATTCTTTCTACTAAGGGCTGTATGATTGCTTTAGCTTGCAGCTTCCGAATCGTACGGAATTATTTTGTATTCCTGATCCGAGAGCTTGGCAATGCCTTTCTCCAAGATGTTCAGCGCAGCGTTGTAGTCGCGGATATGGTGCGCTCCGCACATTGGGCAGTCCCATTCCCGGTTCTTTAGGGTCAGCTTCTCATGGCCGTTGTGGCCCATG
>NZ_KV793209.1:18994-19214 GCF_001808415.1 Lactobacillus sp. HMSC08B12
CAGCTTCTCATGGCCGTTGTGGCCCATGATGGAGCCACAGGCATGACACCGCTGGGTTGTGTTGCGCTTGTCGATCTCAATGAAGGCCTTGCCGTAAAGGCCTGCCTTGTATTCAAGCATTCTCTGAAAGCTGGTCCAGCCCGCATCAGAAATCGACATTGCCAAGGCATGATTCTTCATCAGATTTTTCCCTCTCAAGTCCTCAAGCACTACTACGTCG
>NZ_KV793209.1:19234-28263 GCF_001808415.1 Lactobacillus sp. HMSC08B12
TACTACGTCGTGGTTATTGATGTATGCAGTGCTGAGCTTTTGAAGGAAGTCCTCTCTTTGATTGCGAACCCGTCTTTGAAGACGAGACGCCTGTTTGCGGGCCTTCTGATAGTTTTTGCTTTGCCAAAGTTTCCGGCCTTCCTTTTTAGCACGATTCTGTCTTCTTGATGCCCGTCTTTGAAGTTTTTTCAGCCGCTTTAAGGATTTGCGGTAGTAGCGCGGATTGTCCACTACCGTGCCGTCTGAATCAGTCAGAAAATTGTCAAGATTGAGATCGATTCCTGTCTTCTTGCCCGTCTTTGCCTTTTGCGCCTTGAATGGAATGACGTCGCCGATTTGAAGTGACAGATAGAAGCCAGAGGCATCATATTTGATGGTGGCCGTTCCAATTCGAAAGTTGGGAT
The DNA here is from genome assembly GCF_001808415.1 of Lactobacillus sp. HMSC08B12. Taxonomy (NCBI): domain Bacteria; kingdom Bacillati; phylum Bacillota; class Bacilli; order Lactobacillales; family Lactobacillaceae; genus Lactobacillus; species Lactobacillus sp. HMSC08B12. The sequence goes on from NZ_KV793209.1 coordinate 19,639, forward strand.
TGTGGGCAAGAACCTTGCGGTAGCTTGAGCCGCTGATTCTGATTCTGCCAAGCTTTGGAAGCTTGACGTGCTTCATGTCCAGGAAGCACACCGAGCCTGAAAATGGAGTACAGTTTTCGATCTTCTTGTCCTCGCTTTTGTAGATGCAAGAAGTCTGATAGCCATCGTTGACTCCCTTCTTGTGATATTTTGGACGGCCTGATGAATGGACCTTGTGATACATGTTCCATGCCACCCCATAGCAGCGCTTTGCTTGAGCAATAGTCAAGCTATCCACATCTTCTGAATCCATGTAGAAGTAGTACTTGGAAAGCTTGCTTTTGCGCTCTTTAAGTGCCTCGATCCTGTCAGCTACCTGCTTAACATAGACGTTGACTTTCTTGAGCTGGTTCAGCTCAGAATTGATGGCAATCAGCTTGTTGTAGACGGAGCGGCTGATGCCGCTGTTGATGGCAATCAGCCGTTTTTGCTCATTGTTTGGATAGATCCGCATCTTGAGGCCAAGATGGTATGGCAGCTCTGACATTGGGATCATTAGGGTCTTACGCTTCGGCTTTTCATCTTTTGTCTCGTCGGTCTTTTTGACTTTGGCAACCACTTTTTTCTTCTTTTTGGTCATCTTTCTCACCTCGATTCTTGTGCTATAATTATAACATAATCCGCTATTCAATGGGGTATTATCAAGTGGCTTAATATCATTATTCACCGAAGAAAGAGAGGATTGCAATGGCTGATAAAATCAAAGATGCAGTATACGCTCAGCGCTACGTTTACAACTGCCATTATCATCTGATCTGGTGCACCAAGTACCGCAATCAAATATTTACGACTATAGAACTAGCAGATGAAATGAAGGAGCTTATTCTTACTGTGGCAGCTAGGAACGATATCCAAGTTGAGAAGCTGGAGGTCATGCCGGAACACGTTCATGCCATGATATCTTTCAGGCCGTCAAAATCTATCAGCGATGTGGTCAAAGCTCTCAAAGGATCTACCGGATATATGTATCTGCGCGATCATCCGGATATTAGAGAAAAGAAATGCTGGGGCGGTCACTTGTGGTCATCAAGCTACTATATTGGAACCGTTGGAAACATGTCGAAGGATACCGTGGAAAGATACATCAATGATCAGGTCTATAACGCAAAAAAGGCCGGCAAGCCCTATCCATCCACCCATTAAAAATAGGTGGACTTTCGGGCTTGCCGTCCATTGACAAAATCATTAAATAATTGCTTGACACTGGCAACGATTTGCTCAGCCGTCAATTGGTTGCGGACCAGGATCTGGTCATAGCTTTGGTCAACGTCGGTGTATTCCCGCTTTTCGCCAAAAGTCTTAACCAAAACCGGCCGGTCAGCCAGGTAGCCGGCCACCTTTTGCCCGAAGCCCCCGTCCAGAATATTGTTTTCCAAAGTAATTACAGCCTGGTAGTGCCGGGCTAAGTGGTCCAGGCAGTCAGTATCCAGGATGTTAGCTGACAAAGGATTGTAGAGGGCAGCATCAAGTTCTTCAGCAACTTGGCTGCCTAATTCCTGCATGTCGCCTAAAGCCAGGATGGCAATCTTTTTGCCGGCCCGCCGCTTTTGGTAGTGGATGTGCCGGTAGCCTTCAAGAACGGCTCCGCCGGCTGGAACTTGCCGGACTGGCAGCTTGATAGCTACAGGGCCGTCTTTTTGCTTCAAGGCCCAGTTGATCATGGCCGCTTCTTCAGTCAAGCTGGTCGGGGCCAGGTACTTCCAGTTAGGCAGATTGCTGACCATGACCTGGTCAAAGACGCCCACGTGGGTCTTGGAGTTGGCCTGGATCCCGCCGCCAGCCACGATCATGACGACTGGCAAATTGTTAGCCGCCACGTCATGGCTGAGCTGGTCAAAGGCCCGCTGCAGGAAGGTGGAGTTTTCAAAAAGGACGGGCTTGCCGCCCGCCTTGGCAAAGCCCGCCGCGAAGGCCACGGAATCCTGCTCGGCGATCCCGACGTCCAGGTAGTGGTCCGGGTAAGACTCTTTAAAGGAGTCAAGGCCAAAGACGCCAGGGATAGCGGCAGTGATCGCCATGATGTTTTCCTGGCCCCCGTCAATAGCGCTAGCCACGGTCTTAATGGCAATTTCCGCTGGGGTCGAGCCCGCAGTAATGTTCTTTGGCGAATCATCGCTTAAGTTGAAGGGCCGGACCCAGTGGTGCTTTTCTTCATCCTCAATAGCTGGCTGATAACCCTTGCCCTTTAAGGTATTGACGTGCAAAACCAGGGGGTGGTCGACATCGCGGATTTCGCTGAAGGCATTAATCATGCTTTCCAGGTCATTGCCATCAGCGACATAGCGGTAATCAAAGCCAAAGGCCTTAAAAGGATTTTCCGGATCCTGCCCCTGGCTGTCTCTCAGCTTCTTCAGGGCCGTGGTCAAGCCGCCGACATTTTGGTCAATGGACCACTGGTTGTCATTGATGACGATGACCAGGTTGCCCTTTTCCAGCGCGGCGTTATTTAAGCCTTCATAGGCCATCCCGCCGGTTAAGGAGCCGTCGCCGATGACGGCCATGATCCGCTCGCTGCCGCCTAAGAGGTCCCGGGCCTTGGCCATGCCGGTGGCTAAAGAGATAGAGGTAGAAGTGTGGCCAACCGCGTAGTAGTCATAGGGACTTTCATCGGGATTAGTGTAAGGAGTCACCTTGCCGTAGGCTTCCGGGTCCAGCCAGGCATAAGCCCGGCCCGTCAGCATCTTGTGGGGGTAGGTCTGGTGGGAGACGTCCCAGATGATTTTGTCGCCGGGGGCGTCAAAGACGTAGTGGTAGGCGATGGTCAGTTCCACGATCCCCAGGTCAGGACCCAGGTGGCCCCCAACCGCCGCGTCTTTCTCGATGATCAAGTGGCGGATTTCTGAAGCCAGCTGCTTCATTTCTTCCAGATCCAGGACCTTAAGGTCAGCTGGTGACTTGATCTTGTTGAGCAGGTATTCAGGGTGTTGATTCATTTCTTTTCCTCATGGCCGGCTAACCGGCAATCTTGTAAACTGTGTTTTTGCTAGTTCCATTATGACACAGGGGCCGCTTAAGATGTGAAAATAAAGCCCGGCAAAGTCAGTCATATAATAGTTGCTTTTAGGGCGGATTTTTGCTAAAATCAAATGAAGTTTGAAGGTGAATATTATGGCAGTAAAGAAAGCAGCTTTGGCCTGCAGCGTTTGCGGGTCACGGAACTACTCAATCACTGCAAACAGCAACCGCACCAAGCGCTTGGAACTGAACAAGTTCTGCAAGCACTGCGGCAAGAAGACTTTGCACAAGGAAACGAGGTAGACAGGGATGATTAAGTTTTTTAAGAGCGTTGGTCAGGAAATGAAACTGAGTCATTGGCCAAGTGCTAAGGAAAACCGACGCGACACGGCAAACGTGGTCGTAACTTCTCTGCTTTACGCGATTTTCTTGGGCGCTTTGGATTGGGCCTTTGCAAAATTGATTCAATTAGTTCTGTAAGAGCGACAAAGTATGTTATAATCATGCTAGTTTCAAGGAAAACCTCTTTAGCGAGGTTTTTTTGTTTGCCAAAAAGGAGATTAAAGAAATTATGGTAGAATCCGCCAAGAAGCAATGGTACGTCCTGCACACTTACTCTGGTTTTGAGGACAAGGTTAGATCCGACTTGCTGTCCCGGGCCCAGTCACTGGGGATGCAGGACTACATCTTCCGGGTTGTCGTTCCGCAAGAACCAAAGATCGAAGACGTGCGCGGCAAGAAGGAAGAAGTTAACGAAAAGGTCTTCCCTGGTTACGTTTTGGTTGAAATGGTCATGACTGACGAAAGCTGGTTTGTTGTCCGGAACACTCCTAACGTTACTGGTTTCGTTGGCAGCCACGGCGGTGGTTCCAAGCCTTCCCCGCTTTACGAGGAAGAAGTCAGAGCAATCCTGCAGATGCAAGAAGGCGAAGCAACTGAAAAGGTTGACTACGACTACGAAGTTGGCGAAAGCGTCATGATCACCGCAGGTGCCTTCAACGGCATGGTCGGCAAGATCGCTGAAATCCAGGACGACAAGCAAAAGCTCTTCTTGACCATCGACATGTTTGGCCACGCTACCACGGCTGAACTGGGCTTTGACCAAGTCAAGAAAATGGAAGACTAAACATAAAAAAGTCTTGCATTCTGCCGGTTTTCAGAGTACTATATTAAACGTACTTTATTATTGTGGGAGGAGAGTCTGGAAACTCTCCATTTTAACCACATCACGGAATCAAGGAGGTTTTGACCGTGGCAAAGAAAGTTATTAACGTTGTTAAGTTACAAATTCCAGCTGGCGCTGCAACCCCTGCACCTCCAGTAGGTCCTGCTTTGGGTCAAGCAGGTATCAACATTGTTGGCTTTACTAAGGACTTCAATGCTCGTACTGCTGACCAAAAGGGCATGATCATCCCTGTAGTCATCACTGTTTACGAAGACCGTTCATTCGACTTCGTAACTAAGACTCCTCCAGCACCAGTCTTGTTGAAGCAAGCTGCTGGCATTCAAAAGGCTTCAGGCGAACCTAACAAGAACAAGGTTGGTTCAGTAACCACCGCTCAAGTTAAGGAAATCGCTGAAACTAAGATGAAGGACCTTAACGCTGCCTCAATCGAAGCTGCTATGCGCATGGTTGAAGGTACTGCTAGAAGTATGGGTATCGAAGTGAAGGACTAATTTGTTAATTTTTACCAATTAACAAGTCAGGTGGGAGAGCAAAGGGAAAGCTCGTTTGACCACACATACAAGGAGGATTTTTCATGCCAAAGCATGGTAAGAAATACGTAGAAGCTGCCAAGAAGGTTGACAGCAGCAAGTTGTACTCAGTAGAAGACGCTATCAAGCTGGTTAAGGAAACTTCATACGCTAACTTTGACGCTTCCGTAGAAGTATCTTACAACTTGAGCGTTGACCCTAAGCAAGCTGACCAACAAATCCGTGGCTCAATCGTTTTGCCAAACGGTACTGGTAAGTCTGTTAAGGTTATCGTATTTGCTGAAGGCCCACAAGCTGAAGCAGCCAAGGCTGCCGGTGCTGACGAAGTCGGCGCAGACGACCTGGTAGAAAAGGTTCAAAACGGTTACCTGGACTTCGACGTTGTCATCGCTACTCCAATGATGATGGCTAAGGTTGGTCGTTTGGGTCGTGTGCTTGGGCCTAAGGGCTTGATGCCAAACCCTAAGACTGGTACTGTTACTATGGACACTGCCAAGGCTGTTCAAAACGTTAAGGCTGGTCAAGTAGAATACCGTGTCGACCGTCAAGCTTCAATCCACGCTGCTATCGGTAAGGTTTCATTCACTGAAGAACAATTGACTGAAAACTTCCGCGCTTTGCAAAACGCTATCTTGCGTGCAAAGCCAGCTTCAGCTAAGGGTCAATACATCAAGAGCTGCGCAGTTGCCGCAACCTTTGGCCCTGGGATCAAGTTGGACCCAATCGCTTTGATGGCCTAATTTTCCCTAAGTTAAGCAAATTAAGCTCCTCGCCTTTTGGCGGGGAGTTTTTCTTCACCCTAATTTTACCTTAAGAAATTTTTAGTCTTGGAAAAGGCTTTCTTTTAAAAAATCTTGTTATACTAGTAGAGACAAATAGCGAACTGAAAGAAGTGTATCAAGGTGGAAAAATTACTAACTCTCATCGTTCCCTGCTATAACTCAGCTGAATACTTGAACCGCTGCGTCGACTCCCTTTTGCCCGGCGGTGACCGGGTGCAAATCATCTTGGTTGACGACGGGTCAACTGATGAAACCGCCCGGATGCTGGATGACTACCAAGCTAAGAGTTTAAACTTGGACCTGGAAGTTGTCCACCAGGAAAATGCCGGCCACGGCGGGGCCATCAACAATGGCCTGAGACTGGCCAAGGGCAAGTACGTCAAGATCGTCGACAGCGACGACTGGCTGGACCAGGAGGCCTACAAAGAGGTGCTGGATTACCTGGAAAGTAATCCAGAGGTCGACCTCTTTTTGGCCAACTATGTCTATGACAAGCCAGCTGCCGGCCGCCAGCGGGTGATCAAGTTCCCGCATCTGCCGGTCGGGCGGACCTTCTCCTGGGATGAGGTCAAGCTGCGGATGGGCCAGTACTTCATGCTCCACTCCGTTATCTACAACCGGAAAGTCCTGGACCGGGCCAAGGTAGCCCTGCCAACCAAGGTGTCTTATGACGACAATATCCTTGTCTTTGAGCCGATGGTGCAGGTGCGGACCATGCGCTACCTGCCGGTCAACCTCTACCACTACTTTATCGGCAGAGATGACCAGTCAGTCAACGAAAAGGTGATGCTGAAGAAGATTGACCAGCAAATCTTGATCAATAAGCAGCTGATCGTCTTCTACGCCTCCCAGGTCAACAAGCGGGCGCCTTACGCCAAATACATGAAATACTTCTTAGAAGCCGTTACAGGCGTGACTAGCGTAATCTTGATCCGGGGCAAGAAGAAGGAGTATATTGCCAAAAAGGACGAGCTCTGGCAGTTCCTGAAGACTTATGACCTGGAGACCTACAAGTCCTTTAAACGCCGCCTGGTGGGCCATTTTGTCTCCCGGGACGTCCTGCCTATGCGGCAGATGGTCAGCGGGGCCTACTTGATCCTGCAGCGGTTGTATTCGTTTAATTAGGGCAGGGGAAAAAGATACAATATTCGACAAAAAAGCTTTGGCAAGAAGGCCAAAGCTTTTTGATTTGATGAATAGGATGTTGAGAAAAAATGCTGCTACTTGCCGAAGATGGCCTGGCTTGCGCTGATCTGGCAGTCGGCGAATTCGCCGTGCTCGCTGAGGTCCAGGCCGACTTCTTCATCACGGGCGGAAACCCGCATGTTGACGAAGCGCTTCAAGACGGCTGTAATTAAGCTGACCATCAAGAGAGTAAAGACAATGGTGAAGAGGGTGCCGGCTGCCTGCTTGCCTAAGAGTTCCCAGCTGCCTCCGTAGAAAAGGCCGCTAGTGGAAATCCCCGGGTCAACTTTTTGACTGGCAAAGAGACCGACGGTTAAAGCGCCAACGATACCGGAAATGCCATGGCATCCAAAGGCATCCAGGGGGTCGTCAAAGCTAAGCTGTCCTTTAACCTGGCTGATAAAGAAGTAGCTGGCCAGACTGCAGAGGATACCGGTGAAGAGGGCTCCAGCGCAGGTTTCATAGCCAGCCCCTGGCGTGATGCCGACTAAGCCGCAGAGGGTACCGGTGCAGATCCCGTCTAGGCTGGCTTTGCCGCTAAAGGCTTCTTCCAGCAAAAGCCAGGTCATCATAGAGGCCGCTGCCGCAACCGTACTGGTCAAGCAGGCCGTCAAGGCCGTTTGGTTCATGCCGAAGGCACTGCCGGCGTTAAAGCCGTACCAGCCTAGCCAGAGGATTGCTGTCCCCAAGAGGACCCAGGGCAGGCTGTAGGGCCGGGTCTGCTTTTGGTAGCGGGGCCCTAAGAAGATGGATAAGACCAGGGCGGTGATCCCGGCGTTGATGTGAACGACCGTGCCGCCGGCAAAGTCCAGGATCCCCCAGCCGGCTAAAAGTCCGCCAGTCCCCCAGACCATGTGGACCAGGGGGTAGTAGACCAACACTGACCAGAAGAAGACGAAGACCAATAGAAAGTTGAACCGCATCCGGCCCACCGTGGCCCCGACGAAGAGGGCCGGGGTGATGATGGCAAACATCATTTCAAAAAGCAGGTAGCTGGCGGCGGTAATTCCCTGCTCTTTTAAAACGACCTTAGTCAAGTCACTGCCGGAGAGGAAGATGTGCTGGACTCTGCCAAAAATTCCAGCTACATTGCCGTTGAAGCAAAGTTCATAGCCAAAGGCCACGAATAAGACGATGGCTAAAGAGCAGATGATAAAAACCGAGATCATGGTGTTGACCACGTTTTTCTTCGAGACCAAACCCCCGTAGAAAAAGGCCAGGCCCGGGGTCATCATCAAGACCAGGACGGCGGCGATAATTAAGAAGACGGTGTTGGCTGTGTTCATCCTTATTTCCCTTCTGCTTCTATCTCTATACCAATTATTTGCTCAGATTTATGTTCTTAGTTATACCATGCCGGTGAATTTTGTAAAACTCTAGACCAATTTAGAAAGAGAAGAAATTGCCTGGAAAAGTTGGGAAAAAAGGGCAAAAAAAGAGCCTGCTTTTTCAAAAAGCAGGTTGCAAGCGTTTGCTGAATTATTTTGTTAAAAAATACTAAAAAACAGACTTAATTTTTGTCATCAAAACCGGTCTCATCCCGGCGCTTGACATGAAAGTTCTTGTCGTTGGCTTGTTCGGGCACGACGAAAGAGCAGAGCAGGAAGAGGACGAAGCCGCCCCAGCCCAGACCGTTGATGCCCAGCTTGTAGCCGGTCAAGGTCAAGATGACGCCCAAGAGGAGCAGGCACCAGGCGATCCAGGAGAGGATCTGCCAGTTCTTGCTCAGCTTCTTGTTTTCAGATTCGATGTCCAGGAAGCCGCGGACAATGAAGTAGGCGCTGATGATGAGGAATAAGACGTCCATGGCGATGTTAGCGGCGGAATGGTCCTTGAACATGCTGAAGACGGCCAGGGTACCGGAAATGCCGGCTAAGAAGAAGTAGAAAATGTCGATCAGTTTACTCTTCAAAATTGTACCTGCTGCAAAAAACGTGTGCAATGTAGC
>NZ_KV793210.1:0-719 GCF_001808415.1 Lactobacillus sp. HMSC08B12
GCCCACGTTTGCAAGTGGGAAGTTTAAGTTGAAATTAATTCCTTCTAAGGCTGCCTCTTCAGCACCGGCATAGCGGAAGCTAACCTGGTCAAATTCCAGCTCTGCCGGACCCTTGGGCATAGATACTGGCTTAACCGGGTCCTGGAGCTGATTTTCGGCATCTAATAATTCTTTTGGCTGAAACAGAAGCCCGGGGAATCACGATAAAGAGCATGGATAGCATCATGAAACTCATCAGAATCTGGGTGGCATAGGTCAGGAAAGTCAAAAGACTGCCGATTTCCATGATTCTGCCGCTAATTAAGCGGCTGCCCAGAAAAACGATGCCCACATTGGTCAAGCTAAGGACCAGGGTCACGGCGGGCTGCATGAGAGAAATGTCATCAGAGAAGGTCAAGACCTTAGCAAAGAGCATGGTTCTAAGCCGCCGGCCGACCTGCATGGCCTGGTGGGAGGCAAAGTAAATGTTGCCAAAAGCCACCAGCAGGCCCAAGGCAGAAACCAAAAGCATCTTGCCCCCGGTTTGCCAGATATAGGGCAGGTTCTTGCCAATGATCCCCTTGTCAACCAGGTTGGCCGTCACCGTCGGCAAGTACAAATCACATGCAACTTGTACTAATAAAAAAAGACTTGCCAAGCAAGTCGCCCAGCAAGTCAATGTTTTTCTAGCAATTTTAAGCATGGTTTTCACCGAATTCAAAAACATATCCAATGCTATT
>NZ_KV793211.1:0-3534 GCF_001808415.1 Lactobacillus sp. HMSC08B12
CTTAAGATATCAGTATGACACTACACTAGTTACACTATTCACTATAGACACCTAAAAAGGAGGAAAAAATCTGTAATCTAATTTTAGCTAAAATTACTTAACTCTCTTAACTATTCTCTCTTACTCCCCCAACGGTTTTCAGAGTTAAGTTTTTTTAGATTAGTTAACTATTACTTAACTATTTAGTGCTAATTTCCCAGGATTTTACAACTCAATGTCTAAAAAGCCTACTATTACGGCCTTTTTCGAAGTTTAAGATAATATTTTTTGAGTTATAACTTAAACTCAACGAAATCCTGTAAAAGGTTGATATATCAAGTGATAGAGCACTTTGAGTAGTAATTTATGGGAAATTAGCATTTAGTTAATTACTTAACTCGTTTCTTAACTCCCCGCCCCGATTCGGCAAAAAAGCAAAAGTGAAACTAATAACAAAAGACAGAAAAATAAAAAGGGATGCAAACTCGCATCCCCTCTGTGGCTTTTAACCACGCTTTTTTAAACTGATCCAAACATAGGAATTACCCGTTCCCGGGCGCTTGTGATGTCCCCGCCGTGCCAATTCCTTATTAAATCCTTGCTTGGTGTATGCACTCGGTACTTTCAATTCATGCTCTTTACAATAGGCTAAATAGTCCTCGTAAACCTCTTTAACCTTTGGTGGGGTGGATGAATGCCCCTCTTCATAGTTCCCGTTTTCAAGCCATTGCTTGATGCTGTCAACCGGAACGTGAGCGGAATTCCACAGCCCCGCTGTGGCCTCTTCAACGGCCGCTGGTTGATACTTAGGGTGGTAAAGGGCTTTTCCGTCCCGTGCTTGCCATTTGGCCACGCCCTCAATGCACCATTTCAAGATAAATTCTTTCTCTTTCATCAACTTGCTTTTGAGGTTGATATCTACCGCATCCCCTCGTACCTCGTTTTTAAACGGAATAACGATCAAGCGCCGTAACATAGAGTGTTCCTTAATAGCAATCCGGGGCAAGCCATTAGATTGCCACCAAATTTTAAACTGAGGTAAAAATACAATCGGGTTTTGATGTAGCATTCTAACATTCAGCTTAGTGCCACCTGTCACCGTCTTAACTATCCCGTCATCGATTGTAACCTGTTTTTTGGGCTCGGTTGTCATGACAAACCGCTTGCCCTTAAGGCTTGCAAGGTCTGGACTTGGTGCTGAGCCGTCCCGCTGTGCCTTGTTGTTATCTATCAATGTTTCGATTGGGATAACAGAGCTGTAATCGCCCAGCACCTCGTTTATGCACTCAAGAAAAATACTCTTGCCGTTGCCCCCACTGCCCTCACAGATAAACATAACCTCTTCATTGATTTTGCCCGTAACGCTATAGCCGATGCATGCCTGAACGTAATCGATCAATTCAAGATCCCCGCAAAAGGTCTCTTTTAAAAAACGATCCCAGAGCTTGCCACCGTCCCCCTCTGTGGCTTTATTAGGCAAACCAGCATCCGTTGCCTTATCAAACAGCTTAGCCGGGCTGTGAGGGCTAATAGCGCCCGTTTTGAGGTCAATCCAACCTGTCCGGGTGTTAAGCTCGGTCTTACAGTCGTTAAATGCACGCACGGTTAAACGGCTCTGAGCTAATTCAAGGGTTGCCTTTTGCCCAGCCGCTGAGCTGATTCGCTCGTAACCCTTGTTATAGGCTTTCTCCCCGAATGACTGTTTATCCGGTTTGTGGGGATCACGACCGACTGTAAGCCACAGGCGTTTTTCTTTCTTGAGATTTACCCGCAAATTATCAATGAGCTTTTCTGGGGTTTGGTTAAAGGTCGTGCCCAGTCTGTCATCCTCGTTAGGCATCCATGACCCCGTTTCTGGGTTGTACATAAGCCACGCCTTTAAGCCGGGATGATAAACTAATTTTCCCTTAGCGTACCAATCAGCAAAACGGTTAGCAAACCCAACCTCGGTCATTTCGTAATCTCTGTTATAGAAATAACCGTTAAACGGAAATTCTCTTTCCACCCCGTCAATCTTGATTTTAAGCGTTTCGGCTGTGGCTCTTTCGCCCGGTTCAACAACCCTCATGCCGGAATTTTGGCGGGCTGGGAAATAGCCGTGATCGGGATGCTTGGTCTGAACGTAATTGATCGCCTTAGCAATGGTTTGAGCACCCCACGTTGTGTCGCCCCGGGATGCATCCCACTTTGTGTCATCCGTAAAGCTGGGGGTTGATCTGTATGCTTGGTCAGTCTTTGCCGCATCCCCGTTAGCGTAAAAGGCAAGGCTATTAACAAGGGCTTGCACCGCTGAGCTGTGATCCCCGTTATAGGCGCTGTAATCGCCGCTAGCAACGGCTTTTAGCTCGGGGTTATTGATTGCATTAGAAAGTACCTGTTCAGCTGTCAGCCCGTTATCTGCTCCCCAGTGGCGGCCATTCCCGGTCGGTTGCGGGGTGGTAACCAATAAAGGCTCTTTGGCTTGCTCTTTGCCCGTCCATTTAAAGCCACAGTATGACACGATCGCTTTAATCTCGCTCTCTGTCAGTGCCGGGATGCTGTCGCTATTTGATACCTGATTGCCCGTAAAAGCAACATAGCGGCCGCCTGTGTACATTTCGTACGTCTTGCCCTTGTGTGCCTTATCAAGCTTGCCCTCAACGAAATAATGCAATCCGTTGCCGCTCTGAGATACCTCGCAATAGCCGCCCTTTGTAAGCTTGGTCAGATCCTTAAACTGGGCTGAGGCCTCGGGATCTGGGATATCGTCAACATCGATAAAAACAAGGGGTGGCGTGATCCGTAAACTGAAGGTGAATTTAATAACGCCTGTAATCTTGCCCTCTTGTAAGGCATTGTTAGCGGCTGTGAGGGCTTTTGAGGCGGTCTGGTAGTCCGTCCAACCTGTGGCCTCAGTGCTCTTTAAATTCCGCATTTTGCCCTCATTGAGTAAAAGCTGGGGGTCTACCGTGATCTTGCCCGGGTGCTGTCCCTCGTTTCTGGGTGGTACAACCTTAGCCACAGCCCAGAGGGGTTCTTGTTTGAGGTCGTTTAATGTCTTCATTATTCGGCCTCTCTTTCCGCTTGCTGGTTAATCTTGGTCATTGCCACAGCGTTTAAGATAGATTCCCGGTCTGTCTTTGACAGGTCATACCGCAACATCTTGCTGAGTTTCGTTTCATCGATCCCCAGCGTGTCCGCTACTTGATACTGATACAATCCGGCCGTTTTAATTGCATCCCTAATGTCTTTGTTTCTTGTACTCAAGGTATTTGCCTCGCTTTCTGTAAAAAACTAAGCAAATAAAACATACTAATCTGGTGTTGGATGATTACTCGACGGAGTAGTCGTTCAACCCTTTTTCTTTTACTATGTAAAGTGGAGATGAAGCCAATGCCGTTCTTTTTTTGGACACACGATGTCGTAGGCAAAACGGGCAGCTTCACCATTCAATTGTGAATCTCGTCTAAGTATGTTGGCTGTTAAAGTCCGGTTGAGAAAATTAGATCTGATCTGATTGGATTAGGTGGAGGTAGCTCATCTCCGAGCAAAGCGGAGGTTTATTCTTATGGATTT
>NZ_KV793212.1:0-832 GCF_001808415.1 Lactobacillus sp. HMSC08B12
CTTCATTACCACCATGAGCCTTTATTTCTGGTGTATTGAATATTTCACCAGCAGTAGACACTAGCTTGTCTTTGCGGGCGTCCTCGTCCTTCTGGACTAATGTGGATCTTTTAGACATCAAGATGTAACGTGAATTCTTAAGCAACTTAGCAGCTTCTGGACAGCCTTCCTCAGCCAGCCGTCTTTGTTCATCTTTTCGGATCTCTGAAACCACTTTATCGTTGAAATTCTTGATAATGTGGAAGCGATCATAGACGATGTCTAGCTTGGGGTAGCGCCCTTTAAAAGCTTCTTCGAAGTCTGAATTCATGTCGCAAGCCACCGCCTCAACTTTTGACATCCACTCATCGCCAACATGATCCATAAACTCGAAAACAACGGCTTTCTTCTTGCCATGGGCTAAGTAGAGAATATACCCTGTTTCCCAGTCTATGATTGCGGTGGCGTACTTATGGCCATCGTGGAGCTTAAACTCATCAATGGCTAAGTATTTTGCCTGCCTTTCAGGTTTTATGAGTGTCTTGCCATCAGTTGTAAATTTAGACAGCAGAAGAGACTTGTGAATTGACTTTACAGTCATCTTGTCCAAGCCAGTAAGCCAAGCCACTGCCTTTAGAGTAAGGCCATAGCTTAACAGTTTCTCAGTGTATTCTTTTAAAGGTTTGGTGATGCGATAACCATCAGCTTTAAAAGGGATAGACTGGCTTCTAGTGTTGAATTGGCAATCAATGTTAAGACAACGAAAACGTGCATAGGACACTCTGATATTGGTGTGTATTCCACCAATAGCGACGTGCTTAAGAGTAGATTCTAAAGACCCATTTTTAACTAG
>NZ_KV793213.1:0-1409 GCF_001808415.1 Lactobacillus sp. HMSC08B12
GTCATTTACACAAGTTTTTATACTGAACCGTTTTTAGCAATTGCCTTAGACGAGCGCTTGGACAAAGTCCAAGCAAAGTCTGACCAAATCCTTTCTAACTTGAAAAAGCAATGCTACCACGTTTCAATCGGGATCAAGCAGGCAAAGGCCGACCACTTAAATGTCAGTGACCTGCTCTACCAGGCAGACAAGGCCATGCGCAAATCCAAGGAAGAATTCTACAAGAAAGCCGAGAGCGACCGCCAGGCCCGGTAATCTTCTTTCTTTACTACATTTATGACTGCAGAGAAAAAGCCGGTATTAACCGGCTCTTTCTATTGCTTCTAAAGCTTGCATTTCTTTAATAACCAAGATGGTTGAGCCCAAGACGCAGATGATTCTGGCTCCCAGTTCCGCGCTCCAGAAAGCATTAGTCTGAAGAGGCGTTAAAAGCAGCCAGGTAGCGGCTAGCTTAAGGGCTAATTCACCCAAGTTGCAGTAGAGGTATTCCTTCATCAAAACCATGCTTCTGAGCAATCCTTCATTCAAGAACTTGAAGATGGAGAAAAGCTGGATGCCGACAAAAGCATAGAGGTAAACTCTGAAGAAGGAGTAAGCTGCCTGGTTTTGGCCTGAATCAAAGAACATGCCTGCCAATAGCTGGCAGAAGATGACCGACAGGGCTGAGCTGACCAGCCAGTAGATGAGGGAGACATTGCTGCAGTAGCGGTAAACTGCTTTAACAGCAGAGTACGTTTTTGCCGCCAATAACTGAGCCGTCATCAGAGTTAACGTCTGGGCAAAGCCAACCAGGACGATCCGGGCCAGGTTCATGACCTTGACGATAGCGACATAGCCCAAGATTGCCTCCTGGCCAAAGGGGTTGACCCAGGCCTGAACCAATGTTGCACCGAAGGTGATCGCGAATTGCTGGAAGATTGTTGGCAGGGCAATATGAAGGATGGACTTGATTTTTGTCCAGGAGAGGTCAGGCTTAAGGGAGACAGGCTCTTCTTCCTGCCGGTCCATTTTTGCCAAAAGGTAGAGGGTGACCAGCATGGTGATCCCTTGGGCTAAAACCGTGCCCAGGGCTGAACCTAATACACCCAGCTGCAAGACGAGAATGAAAAGAAGATTTAATAGTAGGTTTAAGATGCTGGAAGTTGCCAGGAGATAGAAGGAGATTTTGGCCCGCTCATTGGAGATTAAGATAGCCCGGCCAACGTCATAGATGTAGATGATCGGCAGGGCAAAGAGGTAGACCCGGCCATATAGGAGGGCATCCCCCACCATGTTTTCCGGTAAAGACACCGCCTTATAAAGAGCGGGCAGGGAGATCCAGGCAATTACCACTAAGACCAGACCGCTAATCGCACTGAGAAAGAGGGTGTCCCGGGCTATCAATGTCATTAAGTTAAGACATTGACTCT
>NZ_KV793214.1:0-6876 GCF_001808415.1 Lactobacillus sp. HMSC08B12
GAGTTTGATTGCTCTGGGAAGTTAGCATTACAACAACCTGCCACAATACGGTGGTGTTTACTCAACCGCCAACTTCCGCGGTTTGCTGTCAGCATCAAGTTTAACCAACTATATGAAGAAGTTTGACCGCGGCTTTACCAATATTACTGGCCGCAGCATGGCGAAGATCAAGTCAGTCGTAGAGAGCGGGCACCCAGTGCTTTACTACGGCTTCTCAAGCTACGAAACTTACTTCCGCAGCAAGCATCATGCTAAGGTAATCGCTGGTTACAAGAAGGGCCGCTTCCTGGTTTACGACCCATGCTACTACAGTGCTGGCAGTGGTTCCAGCCACAGAAACGCCTATGACTACGGTGCTATTGCCTGGGTTCCAGTTTCAACCGTGGCTAGAGAATCAACTGGTGGTTCAAACAACGGTACAATCATGATAACTAATCGGCTATATTCAAAAAGAGTACGTGATTTTCCACGTACTCTTTTTTTCTGTGTTTTTCTATTGTGCATATTTGGCCTTGAACTTGACCAAGTAGATAAGCAGGGCGAGCCAGCTGAGGATGCTGATGACTATGCTCAAGTAGAAGACAGGACTGGCCTTGTAGCCTACCGTGACGGTGTTTTGCCCGCGCTTGAGGCCAACTACAACCGTCCCCCGGTTGCCGCGGCGGAAGGCATGCTTTTGCCCATTGACGCTGACAGTGGTGTGCTTGTAGGCAATTACTGGCAAGTCAACATCAGCTGCTTTTTCACTCTTGACCTGGTAAGAAATTTGATTGGCTTTGATTAAAGGACTCAGGGTTAAAGTCTTGCCATTCAAGTAGGCTTGGTGCATTAAAAGAGAATTTCGCTTTTGCACGCTGGTCAGTGAGCTTTTTGGCATATAGTCAAAGTCGCCAAAGAGAATCTTGTAGTTGAACTGGTTGTAATAGTTATAGTCGCGCAGGCGCTTGAATGGCGCTGGCTGTGTGCTGTTGGCACTGGTTTTCGGCATGTCTTGAACATGCTTTAAGGTATCCCGGTAAACTGACAAGGAACTAAGGGAGAAGAGGGCCATGAAGACGGCTAAGCTGCAGCTGAGAGCCAGCTTTTTCCGGCCGGTCACATGCTCTTCAAGCACGCTGCTGCTGCCCAGGGCAAAAAGGATGGTTAAGAAAAGTGAAGCGTAGGAAAGATAGCGGACAGGTAGCTGAACCATTTCAAAAGGCGTACCAGCAGTGAGCTTCCAAGGGAAATAGCGGGTGGTCAAGAAGCAGGCAAAGAGGCCTAAGCCGTAGATGATCCAGTTCCGCCGGCTCTTAATAAAGGCCCAGGCAGTAAGGATTGTTAACATCAGCATGAAGCTCAGATTCCAGCTGTTTTGGGGGGCAGAGAAGGGGTTGAGGAGCAGGTTGCGTGGGCCCATGGCCATGGTGTAGACGATTCCAGGATAGGCACTGAAGAGCCCTTGGCCGATAAAGTCAGTGAAAAAAGGCACGATTACTGGCAAAACCAGGAAGACACAGACACCGGCAGACAAAAGCAGGGACTTAATCCGATCCTTGCTGATGCCGCGGCTGGTGATCAGCTTGATAATAAAGAGGATTACGGCAAATTGCAGACTCAAAAAGACAGAGAGGATGTGGGCATAAGCAACCAGTGCCCCGCTGATAGCCAGGAGGTACCATTTTTTCTTGTCGCCCCACAGGACTTCATAGATGCCCAGGAAAAGCAGGGGCAGGAAGGTTACAGCCAGGTATTCGCCAAAGACTGCCTCGCCCAGGTAAAGCCGGTAAGGGGCAAATGTATAGACCAGGGAGAAAATAAAGCTGGCCAGAGACTTCTTTGAGTATGCCTTCATGGAGAAGTAACTGATTGTAGCCGTGGCAAAGGTTACCAGGGCGTACCAGGCGTAAAAGGCGTTGACCGGGGAAAGAATAAAACGCAGGAAGGCCCATGGATAAAGGAAAATACATGGGTAAAAGAGGAAAGAAGCAGCTCCGGTGTTGTGGAAAGTTCTGGCCGCGATAAAGGTGAAGAAGGAGCCGGACTTAAGGTTCAAGTAGATTTCTTCTACCCGGGCAGCGTGGAAGGTCCAGTCTGAGACGGTAAAGATTGCCTTGCTGCTAGCCAAATAAAGGGTGGTCAGCAAAGTGACGAAGAGCAAAAGGCCCAGGTAAAGCAAATTCAATTTACGCGGGTTGCTCTTATTATTGTGGAGATTATTTTTTACATCCAATTTAGAAATACCTTTCTATTCTTTTAATCTATTTCTTTCGATATTTTTCTATTTTTTACGCGACAGTGGCAAGAGTTGGCCTTGGATCTTGTTTTCCAGCCATTTTAAGATAAAGCTGCCCAGGTAGGAGAGGCCGATCATGACCAGGTATTGCCAAAGAATATACAGGGACATGTGGTGGGCAGTAAGGAAAATCCGCGCCGAAACATGACCCAGGTACAGTTCCAGGGACAAGGCTCCGGAAATTTTGACAAAGCCTTGCAGGAACTTGGTGAAGTTGATCAACTTGCAGAGATAAAGGCCAATGATCATCAATGGGAAGGCCCAGAGGCTGTTGGTCAAGCGGATCCAGTAGGGCAGAGGCAGCCAGATGTCAAAGTGGATATTGTACTTGCAGTACATCACGATGATGAAAAAGATGAACCAGTAGGTTGTATCGGCATGGTCGATAAAATTGAGGAAGAGCAGATCCCTGATAAAGGTCAAAATCCCGCCAGGCAAAAAAGGTCATCGAAACAAACAGCTAGGCTGGCAGGATTCTGACTAGTCTTTTCTTGTAGAACTGGCAAATATCATCATTTTTAGTCAAGGAATAGAAGAGGCCCATCCCGGACAAAAAGAGGAGGAAGTCAACCCCGGTCGAACCGATGTAGTAGTCCCAGAACTGCTCTGATTTCAGAAGCAGGTGGGCGCTGCGAATATGTTCGAAGTAGTGGAAGACCATGATGCCAATGATTGAAAGGCCAAACATGCTGCTCCGATAGCGGCTGAAGTCTCCCCAGCTAATTGTAAATTTATTCGTATTCATTAAGTTTTCCTTTGACATTTTCTCCATATCGCATTCTCTTTTGAAAGCACCGCCGATTGGCGGGAGGGAAAGTATGATTTGTTGAATGTGAAGGAGTTAGTATTTTTTCCTTCCTTCTGATAGCAAATTGTAAACAATACATATTATACAATTTTTAGCTGTTTATGATAATTTGAAAATAGCAATGATGAAGCAAGGAAATGCTAAAGATGAAAAAAGAGTGCCGGGCAAGCACTCTTTTTAGCAATTAGTAAAATGTATTAGCGGTTTGGTTGACGGCCCGCTTGGCCCATGGCCGCTGGAGCAAGAGGATTAAGCCAATCCCGAGCAGGTAGCCGGCGATATCGAAAGGAAAGTCAGTTGGGTCGAATTCCCGGCCGGGAACCAGCAGCTTGCTGGTCTGGTCAAAGAGGGAGAAGGCGGCTGACAGGGCCAGGGCTGACCAGGCATAGCGCTTTTGCCAGCGGCTGAAGAAGTAGCAGGCACTGGCGCCGAGCAGGAAGTACTCAGCCGTGTGGGCCAGCTTCCGCATCATGTGGTAAATCGGGTACTCAGCCATCATAGTACCGGTCAAGTGAAAATGAACCTTCTCAAATAAGTTGACGAACTTTAAGGTCAGCTGGACTGACTGGCCGGAATTCTGGAAAGTCAGGCCGCTGATCAGCAGGACCGACCCCAAGCATCCCAAAAAGGCTAAAATAATATTTCTTTTCCGCATTTTCACCCTTCCTCTCTGGTTAAACTGACTTCAAGATTAACACGAAAATGCATTAGTTGAAACTTTTAGCCGGAATAATTAACATTTCTTAGCAATTAATTCAGATAGATTATTCTGAGTCCTTGGATTCAAAGATCCAGAACTTGCTGGCCACATAGTTGATAATAACGACAACCACATTGGCCAGGATCTTGATAACCATGCTGTTTAAGTGCATTTGTTCAGCGAAGATGAACATGATGGCCATATCTAAAAGGGCAGTCCCGATTCTGGCCGCGAAGAAGCTGGCGATTTCACTGGCGTATTCCTTAAAGGTGGATGCCTGGCTGTGGAAAACCCACTTGCGGTTGGTCAAGTAGGCAAAAACGATGGACAGGAACTGAGCCATGATCGTCGCTGGCATGATGTCCCACTTGAAGACGCTGTTGCAGAGCCAGTAGGAGAAGATGTTGACTAGGGTGGTCATGACGCCCCAGAAGACATAGGGGATGATATCCTTGTACTTGTCCCATAATTCATTGATTTTTTCTTTGTCCATGTTTGATACTCCAATTTTATGTATTGTTGTAATTGAAAGCACTAATATAAAGAATAGCACAGAGCAGAATTTTAGAAAAATGATCTTGTGATATTGATAATAAAATTAATAATCACAACTTTTGTTGATAAGTCGACTAATGGTATAAAATATGTAGAAAGGAATTCGTAAGGGGAAGTGAAAAAGAATGTATCATGAACTGGCTTTGCTGATCCGCTTTGTGGTCATTGGCGCCTGTGTTTTGGCAGGCTACTGGGCTATCCGCACGGGGAACTCCTTTTTGCGGCTGGTAGTAACGGTTATCTATGGCTGTGCTTTGATCTACTATGTGTTTGCCTCAAGAATGCTGACGGCTGCTGTCTACTACTGGCAGCATCCGGCCCAAATGGCCGCCGGCTCAGAGGTTTTGAAAGACCCGGCCTTTTGGAAGTGGGGGCTGAAAAAAGTCTTTGCCAGCTCAAACTATGGCGGCCGCTACGGCTTTTTGATGAATGTTCTGCTTTTCATGCCCTTGGGTTACATTATTCCATCCTGGTCCAAGTGGCTGCATAGCATCATGATCACCACATTTATGGCCTTCTGCCTGTCCTGGTTTATTGAACATTTCCAGCGGATGACAGGGCTGGGCACATATGATGTTAACGACATGATCGCCAACACCATGGGTGCCTTCTTAGGAGCCGTAGCAATCATGCCGACCTTGTGGATGTGGGACATCCAGTCCAGAAAACTCCGCAAGGCCCGGGAACACGCGGAAGCTAAAGCCAAGGGGGAAGCAGAAGC
The DNA here is from genome assembly GCF_001808415.1 of Lactobacillus sp. HMSC08B12. Classification (NCBI taxonomy): domain Bacteria; kingdom Bacillati; phylum Bacillota; class Bacilli; order Lactobacillales; family Lactobacillaceae; genus Lactobacillus; species Lactobacillus sp. HMSC08B12. The sequence goes on from NZ_KV793214.1 coordinate 5,060, forward strand.
TGCCCGTTTGGACCGGGTCAGCCGGCAACTGGCTAACCCAACTGAAAAGGTACCGAAGGTTAAGATGAGCCGGAAGGACTACCGGCAAAGACACGGCGACGAAGCCGATTAAGGAGCAAATCATGTTGCTGCGCGCGGTTGAGCTGCATAACTTTCGCGGTTATCGCAATTTTAAGCTGAAATTCGCCCCCTTGACCAGTCTATTAGGTGAAGGGGAAGTGGGCAAGAAGACCATCCTGCGGGCTCTGGACATTTTTTTCAACGGCCCTTTGGCTAAGCGGCCTTTGAAGCTGCAAGACTTAAATGAGAAAGCCCTCAAGGCCGGGGACTGGCAAATTGCTATCACTTGCTATTTCGATGATTTTGCTATCAAAAAGTCGTTTGACCTTAAGCAATATTTGGAAGAAAGCGACAGCTTCGCGGAAGAAGGCGGGGACTTTCAGACAGTTACGGACCAAAACCGGGGCCGCTACCGGCAGCTTTCAGCCAGCATGCCCCTGTATGTCTTTTTTGATGAAGAGTCAAAGGCGGCCAGCCCCTTGAACTTCGTGGCCCGCAGCGCTATTAGGGACAAGGCAGCGGAAATCAAGGAAATTCAGGACTACCTGGACGACCGCCTGGGCCGCAGTCTCTCCCAGCTTCTGGCCAACTACCGGGACTTGGGTGAACCAGCTCCCCAGTTTGTCTTCCAGGATCCCAACCTGGCTGAACTAATCAAGCAGCGGGAAAAGGTCGGGGTGACTGGAACGGCCAAGGTCAGCCGGATTATTCTGTCCTTTCTTTTAGCTCAAAGTGAAAATGCCAGCATCGACAACGTGGTCTATGCCTTTGAAGCGAATGATTTGTCGGAGGAAGATGAAGCCTTGTTGGCCCAGGCCCTGCTTAAACTGGTCGCTAAGAACAAACAAGTCATCTTGATTCCGCGCACGCCGCACTTGATGGGTCTTCTGCCTTTGGAAGGGATCAAGATCATCAAGAAGGTTGCCGGCCAGCAGCAACTTTTGAGTGAGAGCCAGATCTTGGCGGAAGTGTCTAGCAGCTTGGGCCTGGCGGCTGACCAGCGGGCGGTCAAGTCCCGCTGCGTTCTCTTGGTCGAAGGGCAGGAAGACGTCCGTTTTGTGACCAAGATCAACCAGTGGATGTATGAAGAAAAGCTGGTGGAGGCGACTTTTGCTGAAAAAGGGCTTTTTATCCTGCCTGTCGGGGGATGCGGCAGTCTGCTGGCCTGGCTGAATTTTGACCTTTTTTCTAAACTGAATGAACCTTGGTTCATCTTGATCGACTCAGACAAGGGGACGGATGAAGCTAAGCAGAGCCAGCGGCACTTGCACCGGATCAGGGCAAAGTATCCAGGGATGCAGGCACACATTCACGCGACTTTTAAGCGGGAGATTGAGAACTACCTGGTCTTTAAAGAGGGCAAGAAGACACATGCCTTTGCGCCATACGAAGACGTTAAGCAGCACATGTATGACTTGATGCAGCAACGCCACCAAAGCTGGAGCAAGGATAAGACGGCATCTAAGTTGATGGAGCAGATGGATTTGGCTGATCTGCAGGACTACTATGAAAAAGACGGGCAGAAGCACCGGGAATTAGTAGAATACTTCTTGCAGATTGACCATTTTATCGATGGGTTGGCATAAGCCGCTAAAAACAAGTTAAGAGCTATTTTTACCAATGGACAAAAGGCAATTTGTTCATTGGCTTTTTGTTTTATTTAGCAAAAACGTGCTAGAATAGGGATGCTAATCTAATATACAGGAAAAGAAAATGGAGTGTGTTTTTTTGAAGAAACGGAAAGATATCAAAAAGTT